>NZ_QWGO01000013.1:0-99437 GCF_003435535.1 Desulfotomaculum sp. OF05-3
TTCTTTATATTATTTTATCTAGCACAACAGGTTAACTTAAGTCAGGGATTCCCGGATTTTGATCCGCCGCAGGAGATCCTGGACGCGTTAAAGGAAGCGGCGGAGCATGGTCCACACCAGTATTCCATCACCTTTGGGGCGAAGAATTTCCGGGACGCGCTGGCAGAAATGTATACAAAGAAATTTGCCCGTGAGATCGATCCGGAAAAGGAGATCGTTGTGACCTGCGGGGGAACGGAAGCGATGATGGCGGCGATGATGACCGTGTGCAATCCGGGAGATAAGGTCGCGGTGTTCAGCCCGTTCTATGAGAACTATGGGGCGGACGCGATCCTCTCCGGGGCAGATCCGATCTATGTGCCGCTTGTGCCGCCGGATTTCCATTATGACAGCGAAGCTCTGGAACGGGCGTTTCAGGCCGGTGCGAAGGCACTGATCCTATGTAATCCGTCGAATCCCTGTGGAAAAGTATTTACGATGGAAGAGATGGAGGAGATCGCGGAGCTCGCAAAGCGGTATGACGCCTTTGTGATCACGGATGAGGTGTACGAGTACATTATCTACGGTGAGAACCGCCATATCTCCATGGCTGCTTTGCCCGGAATGTATGAGCGGACGATCACCTGCAGCTCCCTCTCAAAGACATACTCCATGACCGGATGGAGACTCGGCTATCTGATCGGACCGGAACATGTGATCGAGGCGGCGAAGAAGGTCCATGATTTCCTGACCGTAGGCGCTGCGGCACCGCTTCAGGAAGCGGCAGTCACTGGTCTGAAATTTGGACCAGAGTACTATCAATGGTTAAAGGATCTCTACACAGAAAAGAGAGATTATCTCTGTGGAAGGTTGGAGCAGATGGGACTTTCCCACACGACACCTCAGGGCAGCTATTTTGTTCTCGTGGATATCTCGGGATTTCTTGAGAAGCCGGGGTTTACCGGCTGGACAGATTTGGAATTCTGTGAATGGATGATAAAGAATTACGGTGTGGCAGCTGTGCCGGGTTCCAGCTTCTTTAAGGAGCCGGTAAACAATTACATCCGTCTGCATTTTTCCAGAGGGAAAGAGACGCTTGAGGCGGCTGCTGACCGTCTGGAAAAGATGGCAAAAGATTACGGATTTTGTTAGTTATCCCTTTTGTTTCTGTTTCGGACGTACTTTAAGATCAGCGCGTAGCCGTAGAGCATCACCGGGATGACGATGACGCAGAACAGGAGCGCCAGGATGACATTCTCCGGGCCACCGGTGAAGGTCAGGACGATGAGGGCGAGGAAGACCGCGGCGATGATGAGGATCCCGGCCCAGGCGAAAAATCGTTTCATATATTTAGGTTCCTTTCATGTACATACTTTGAGTTCCTGCTTAGTATAAGGTATTTTAAAGCGGGATTCAAGATAATGAGGCATAAAGAATGTAATTCCGGTTCCGGAAGGAAGATTTTTGAACAGAATATATCGTAACCATTCAGCAGGTCTGCGCACTTGCTGCGCTGACCGTAAGAAAACATAGGCCGGAAGACAAAAATCCCATCAGCAAAGCTGATCTGAAATGGATTTTTGCGCGTAACTATGAAGGTACTGAATAGTTACCAGCATTTGATAAAAACGGAAAGGAGGAGTGACCATGAAGAAAAAACGAACACTTATCCTGATCGGCGCTGTCGGCATCCTGCTTGCTGTGCAGACTATAACATCTTTCGCTGCGGATGGAAAATGGACGCTCACGGATGCCGGTTACACCTTCACATACTCGGATGGGCGCAAAGCCCGGGGTACCTGGGAGGATATCGACGGCGAGTGGTACCATTTTGACAGAAACGGAATCATGGAGACCGGATGGAAGACGGTGGGAAACATCCGTTACCATTTCAACCAGGACGGTTCCCTCTCCGAGGGCTGGCAGTACGACGGTCCGGGCGGCGGAAACTGGTACTACTATGATTCCGCGGGGAACGCGAAGATCCAGTGGTTTCAGGATAAGGGAAACTGGTACTGGTTTGACTCGGACGGAAAGATGAACAAGGAAGCTGTCCGCACAATAAAAGGAAAGACATACGCGTTCCGCCCGGATGGAAGCATGCGGGTAAATGAGTACGCGGGCTTTTCCTACACCGACTACGACGGACAGCCGGATCCGGCGGGGGATATTCTGGCGGTCAACGCGGATGGAACGGCGAAGACGGTGAGCGAGGCCGAGAAAAATGAGATCGCCGTGTATATCAACGCCTTCCCGGATGGTTGGAGAAAGAAGTTCCGGGATGACGGATGGAGGTTTGTGTACTGTCCGTCGGGCGGGGCATATAGAACCTTCAAAGATAAGAGGGGAAACGTACTCTATTCCTGCAATTATTCTCTGGATGAGGAGAAGAAAGAACTCCGGTTTTCGAAAACGGATGCCGTGAAGGGCGGATTCGGGGCGTATGTCTATGAAAATTCCGGGGATGAGATGAAGAAAGACCAGTTCCCAAAGGCGGCGAGGTACCGGTTTGCGGAGATCGCCCAGGCGACGGGCCTGCCGGAAGGCGCGAAGAGAGAGTATGACGTGATCTTTGGAGCGCTGTTTCATATATATCAGGACCCGGATGTCTGGAACGCGCTGAAAGCAAAAGCTTCAGATATTACTTGGACTATCGAGCGGATCGCGGATAACCGGTCGGCGGATGGACGTCTGGACTTAGAGTAGGAAAATATAATACTTTGAGGCGAAACTGCAAAGCAGGCAAAAATGAAAGTAGAACATACGTACGAATAAACTTTGGTTTCACTTGACGAACACCACACAATCTGTTACTATACACATATAACAAATGGAATACTATGATACCGGAAACGCATAAACGGTCCCGGCATCAAAAATATTAAGAAAAAAGATGGTGATCAAATGGTACTGAAGATCGATTTTGACAGCGAAGAAGCACTCTATACCCAGCTCTGCAACCAGATCATCTGCGGCATCGCAATGGATGTGCTTCACGATGGGGATAGTCTCCCGTCGGTGAGACAGCTTGCAGATGAGATCGGAATTAACATGCATACAGTCAACAAGGCATATGCTGTATTGAAACAGGAAGGATTTCTGCGCCTGGACCGCAGACGCGGGGCCGTGATCGCCCTGGATATGGATAAACTGCGGACGATGGAAGAGATGAAGAACGACCTCGCGCTGATCGTTGCCCGGGGAATCTGTAAAAATGTCGGCAGAGATGAGATCCACAGCCTTGTAGACCAGATCTATGATGAGTTTGGCGGACAGGCGTAAAGGAGGGGCAGTATGCTTTGTGAACATTGCAAAAAGCGGGAAGCAACCGTAAAATATGTGGAAGTGATCAACGGCGTGAAGACAGAGCACAACCTCTGTACCCAGTGTGCCGCCCATGCGGACCTTGGACAGTTCTCAGCTCTCTTTGAGGGAGAATTCCCGTTAGGAAAACTTCTCTCCGGACTTCTTGGAACCCAGGAGACGGAGGAAGAAGATGAAAAGTACTCCGGCGTCGTGTGCCCGACCTGCGGAACGACTTATGAGGAATTTGTAAAGGACAGCCGGTTCGGATGCCCGGACTGCTACAGCGTGTTTGATCCTCTGATCAGCGACAATATCCGTCATCTTCAGGGCAGCGAAAAGCACGTCGGAAAGCGTCCGGCGGGATACCGGTCCGAGATGGAAGAAATGAACGGGACGGGAACTACTGGAGAGGATCCGGTGAATATTCCGGAACTCTCAAAGGAAGAGAAGATCCGCCTGATGGAGACGAGATTAAAAGACGCGGTGCGCCGGGAAGAGTACGAGGAGGCCGCGAAGCTCCGGGATGAGATCCGGGCGTTGAAAGAGGAGAGACAGAATGGATAAATGGTATGAAGTACCGGGAAAAGCAGGTACAAATGTGATCTACAGCCGTGTCCGTCTGGTTCGAAATCTGAAAGAGTATCCGTTTCCTGGCCGCCTCACCAAGGAGCAGAGCGCGGAACTTTCGGAGAAGCTTCTCGGCGGACTCACCGGCATCGCGTCCATGGACCAGATGCAGTATCGGTTTACACACTTAGAGCGGATGGGCGACCTGGAAAAAACAGCGCTTTTAGAGCGCCGGGCGATCAACCGCAGTGTAATAAAGAAGAAAGACCCGACGGGAATGATCCTGTCGGAGGACGAATCAACGGCGATCCTCCTAAATGGGGATGATCATGTGCGAATCCAGACGCTGCAGACGGGGCTGACCCTGGAGCAGCTTTACGAGAGAGCAGATAAGATCGATGACTATATCAGCGAGCGTTTTGATTACGCCTTCGATGAAAAATACGGCTACCTGACCTCGTTCCCCACAAACGTGGGCACAGGACTTCGGGCAGCGGTGGTCCTGCACCTGCCGATGCTGTCCAAGAATAAAAATTTCAACAGTCTCGTTGCGGATATGGGCCGGTTCGGGACCCAGGTCCGGGGCGTGTACGGTGAGGGCGCGGAGAACTTCGGCTCCCTGTACCAGATCTCAAACCAGAAAACCTTAGGACAGACGGAGCGGGAGATCATCGATATCGTCAGGAAGGCAGCCCAGGAGCTGGATGCCCAGGAACGGCGGGTACGCCGGGAATACCGTCAGAGAAAGCCGGTGCAGGCGGCCGATGAATGCTATAAATCCTACGGCGTCTTAAAGTACGCGAGACGGCTGACGAGAAAAGACGGAATGGAATTCCTGTCCCAGATCATGACAGGAATCACGGATGGGATCTTAAAAGTGAAGGAACCGTACTCTGTATACGGTCTGATGCTGGGGATCCAGCCTGCGAACCTTTTGAGTCTGGCGGACCGCCCGCTTGACAAGGATGAGCTGGATGCCGCCCGGGCAGAGTTCCTGAGAAGGCGGCTGCCGGAGATCATAGAGATAGAAAATTAGTTGACTGTTCGGCAGATCTGCGCTTTTGCTGCACCGACCGAAAGAAAACATAGGCAGGAAGGCATAATTTTAATCGGCGCAGTTGATTTGGAATGGAGTTATGTTCGTAACTATGAATGGATTGAATGGTTGCGCAGTTGACGGAAAAGTTCAGGAGGAAATTAGAACAGATGGCACAATATACAGAAAAAGCCCAGGAGGCACTGGTTCTCGCCGGTGAAGCGGCGGAGGATATGGGTTCCCCTGTGATCGGAACGGAGCACATCCTGGTCGGGCTGATCGAGGAGGGAAGCGGTACCGCTGCCATGGTCCTCGAGGCCAACGAGGTGAAGCTCGACAGACTGCTGGCTCTTGTGGAGCAGCTTGTCTCTTCCTATCAGAATACAGCCACCAAAGAGCGGGACGGCTACACTCCAAGCGCGAGACATGTGCTGGAAAACAGCTATAAAGAGGCTGTCCGGTTTCATGCGCCGTTAATCGGTACAGAGCATATTCTGATGGCATTATTAAAGGAATCGGACTGTGTGGCAGTCCGCCTGTTAAACACCTTAAATATCAACATTCAGAAGGTCTACATCGACCTTTTATCCGCTATGGGTGAGGACGGAAACGCAGGAAAAGAGGACCTGGCCCAGGGACGCCAGCAGCGGGGCGGACAGAGCGCCACACCGACACTTGATGCCTACAGCCGCGACCTTACAGTCCTCGCAAAAGAAGGAAAACTGGATCCGGTCATCGGCAGGGAGAAGGAGATCCGCCGCGTGATCCAGATCTTAAGCAGAAGAACAAAAAACAACCCGTGCCTTATCGGAGAACCAGGTGTCGGAAAGACGGCTGTGATCGAAGGTCTCGCGCAGCTCATCGCTTCCGGCGACGTCCCGGATACGATCCGCGGAAAACGCGTGGTGATCCTTGACCTCTCCGGCATGGTAGCGGGATCCAAGTACCGCGGTGAGTTCGAGGAGCGCATTAAAAATGTGATCAACGAGGTGACAGAGGCGGAGAACGTCCTCTTATTTATCGACGAGATCCACACGATCATTGGCGCAGGCGGAGCGGAGGGCGCGTTAGACGCGTCTAACATCTTGAAACCATCCCTGGCCCGCGGTGAGATCCAGCTCATCGGTGCTACGACGCTTGAAGAGTACCGGAAATATATTGAAAAGGACGCGGCATTAGAGCGCCGGTTCCAGCCGGTGACCGTGGAGGAGCCGACGGAGGACGAGGCGTTCCAGATCTTAAAGGGACTCCGCCCGAAATATGAGGAACATCACCATGTGACGATCACCGACGCGGCCTTAAAGGCGGCAGTGCGCCTCTCCGCCCGCTATATCAACGACCGGTTCCTGCCGGACAAGGCCATCGATGTGGTGGACGAGGCGGCCTCCAAGACGAGACTGACCGTCTATGTGGAGCCGAAGGGAATCAAGACTCTCGAGGAGGAGATCAAGAAGCTCGAGAAAGAGAAAGAGGACGCGATCCGTGACGAGGCATATGAGCTCGCCGGTGAGATCAAGAAGAAACAGGTCTCAAAGCGGGAGAAGATCCGCAAGCTGAAGGAGAAATGGGAGAGTGAGAAGGAGAGCCGGGAGCTGACCGTCGACGAGAATGACATTGCAGACGTGATCTCCGGCTGGACAAAGATCCCGGTGAGCAAGCTGGCGGAAGGCGAGACGGAGCGTCTCTTAAAGCTGGAATCCATTCTCCATGAGCGCGTGGTCGGGCAGGACGAGGCGGTGGTTGCCGTCGCGAAGGCGATCCGCCGCGGAAGAGTCGGCTTAAAAGACCCGAAGCGCCCGATCGGTTCCTTCTTATTCTTAGGACCCACAGGTGTCGGAAAGACGGAGCTCTGCAAAGCCCTTGCGGAGGCCATGTTCGGAACGGAAAACGCCCTGATCCGCGTTGATATGTCAGAGTACATGGAGAAGCACAGCGTCTCCAAGATGATCGGATCCCCGCCAGGATATGTGGGATACGAGGGCGGCGGGCAGCTGAGTGAAAAAGTCCGCAGAAACCCGTATTCTGTGATCCTCTTTGATGAGGTGGAGAAAGCCCATCCGGATGTTTTCAATATTCTTTTACAGGTGCTGGACGACGGTCACATCACGGACTCCCAGGGCCATAAGATCGACTTTAAGAATACCGTTATCATCATGACCTCCAATGCGGGCGCCGAGAACATCATCGCGCCGAAGCAGCTTGGATTCATGTCCCAGGACGATGAGAAGGTCCGCTACCAGAGAATGAAGACCGGCGTCATGGACGAAGTGAAACGGATGTTCAAGCCAGAGTTCTTAAACCGTATTGATGACACCATCGTGTTCCATCCGCTGACGAAGGATCACATGAAGGAAATCGTGACGATCCTCTTGAATGTCCTCGCAAAGCGGACAAAGAATCAGATGTCCATCCGCTTAAATGCCGGGGATGACGTGAAGGAATACCTTGTGGAAAAGGGATACGACGAGAAATACGGCGCGCGACCGCTTAAGCGCACGATCCAGAACCTCATCGAGGATAAGCTCGCGGAGCTGGTCCTGGAAGGAAAAGTGCGGGAAGGCGATTCCGTGAAGATCACCTGCAAGGACGGAGAACTGAAATTTTCAGCAAGACATCCACAAACTGCTGGAAAAACTTCCGCCAGTGTGGTAAAATCATAGGCACGACGTAACGGTTAGAAGGGACGGATGCCTGTGACCGTTACCTATTACAATAGCAATAGCAATAGGGAAAATTTAGTCCTTGTTGAAACACACAAAAGGAGAGTAAGCATTATGTCAGTAATCAACGAACTGATCCGCACAGAGGCAAATGGAACCTTAAGCTTCGGAAACTACAGCCTCGCGGCAAAATCCAAGGTAGAAGACTTCGAGCACGAAGGTGATCTTTATAAAGTTAAGACATTTAAGGAAATCACAAAGTTAGAAAGAAACGGAATGTTCGTTTACGAGTCCGTTCCAGGAACTGCAGTAACAGAATTTGCAGTGACCGATACAACCGTTACCTTCAAGGTTGAGGGCTTTGAGGATGCCCAGATCACCGTACAGTTAGAGGACGACTGCGAGTACGAGATTTACGAGGACGGCGTTGGCGTCGGCGGAATGAAGACAAATATGAGCGGCAAGCTGAGTCTTTCTGTCGAGCTCAATGAGGGCAAGGAAGTAGAAGTTAAGATTGTTCGCAAGTGATCAGGAAATTGAAGATTGCTGCTGGCCGGGGTATGGACGGTAGTATTTTATGGCGCTCCGAGGGATGAACTTCGGAGCGTTTCCTGTTTTATGAAATATTTCTGTTCACCAAGAAAGCATTGCACAAAGGTCGTGCGAATTCACGCAGGAATATCGATTGGCGCAGGCAGTCAGGTAAGGCAGCTAAACGTATCATGGCATTTTGACTATAAAAAGGGAGAATATTGTGGCAAAAGCAAGAAACACAGCTTTTTTCTGTAAAGAGTGCGGCTATGAGTCCGCAAAGTGGCTCGGACAGTGTCCGGTGTGCAAGGAATGGAATACATTTGTTGAGGAGCCGGTGGCCCAGGCGAAAAAGGCACCGTCGGGGCAGATCGCCGCGGTGGGAGCCGGAAAGACGGCGGTCCCGGTCCATATCTCGGAGATTTCTCTCGATGAGCAGGACAGGACGCCCACAGGCTTCGGGGAGCTTGACAGGGTCCTCGGAAGCGGGATCGTGAAGGGAAGTCTCGTGCTTGTCGGCGGTGATCCGGGAATCGGGAAGTCGACGCTGCTTTTACAGGTCTGCAGAAACCTCGCCGGGGCGGGAAAACGTGTCCTCTATATCTCCGGTGAGGAATCCTTAAAGCAGATCAAGATGCGCGCAAACCGCATCGGGATGATCACAGGAGACCTTTTATTCCTCTGCGAGACGAACCTCGATACGATCCATGGCGCCATCGAGAGGTCGAAGCCGGACATTGTGATCATCGACTCGATCCAGACCATGTTCCGGGAAGATATTTCTTCTGCACCGGGCAGCGTGAGCCAGGTCCGGGAGTCCACGAACCTTCTGATGCAGATCGCGAAGGGATACGGGGTGACGATCTTTATTGTCGGACATGTGACGAAAGAGGGCGTGGTGGCAGGTCCCCGGGTGCTGGAACATATGGTGGACACGGTGCTCTACTTTGAGGGGGACAGAAACGACGCCTACCGGGTCCTCCGGGCGGTGAAGAACCGTTTTGGTTCCACGAACGAGATCGGCGTGTTTGAGATGGAGGAGAAGGGGCTTTCGGAGGTGCTGAATCCGTCGGAGATGCTGATCTCCGGGCGGCCGAAGGAGGCGTCGGGGGCGGTTGTTGCCTGCTCCTTAGAGGGAACGAGGCCGATCCTTCTGGAGGTCCAGGCGCTCGTGACCGCAACAAATTTTGGTATGGCGAGACGGACGGCGAACGGAGTGGATTACAACCGGATCAATATTCTGCTTGCGATCCTGGAGAAACGCTGCGGCTTCGCCATGAGCCGGTATGATGCTTACGTGAATATCGCGGGTGGAATGAAGATGAATGAACCGGCCCTGGACCTGGCGGTGGTGATGGCACTCGTGTCGAGCTTCAAAAACCGGGAAGTGGATCCTGGAATGCTGATCTTCGGAGAGGTAGGTCTCTCCGGCGAAGTAAGAGGCGTCTCCCAGGCTGCCCAGAGAGTGTCCGAGGCTATCAAGATGGGCTTTACGAGCTGCCTGCTGCCGAAATCGAATCTGGAGAAGCTGAAGGATGAGAAACGGATCAGGCTGATCGGGGTGGAGAATGTGAGAGAGGCGATACAGTTGATCTGATGTTGGCTGGGTGGTGCGATCTTCTTGTTTTCATTTGCAATGAAAACAAGAAGCATATGCCGCCTGTTCAAACTGGCAAAATAAATTTTCAAATTAGTGTTGACAATTAAAACATTTCATGCTATTATAATGGAGCATTAAGTGATGAGCAACAAAATATAGGGGAATAGTTCAATGGTAGAGCAGCGGTCTCCAAAACCGTAGATGGGGGTTCGAGCCCCTCTTCCCCTGCTTCTGATGTACCGGAAAATTTCGATTTTCCGGTTATTTTTTTATACCGGAAAAGAGGCAGATCAGTTTGGAGAAATTATCTAATGGATTGATAAAAAAGCGTCCGCGGATCCAGGGTGCCGCATGGCGGCGGCTGGACAACACGGCGAAGCTCTTCGCGGCGGTGTCCGGGGAGGACTTGAGCAGTGTGTTCCGGATCGCGGCGGTCTTAAAGGAGCCGGTGGAGCCGGAGCTTTTGCATAAGGCTCTTCTTCTGACGCTTCCGGAATTTGAAAACTTTCGAGTAAAGCTTCGAAAGGGCTTTTTCTGGTACTATTTTGAGACAAATAACCGGGATCCGGTGGTGGAGGAGGAGCAGAGTGCGCCCTGCCGCTTTATCGATCCCCACCGGGGCGGGAGGTTTCCATTCCGCGTGAGTTACTATGGCTGCCGGATCAACTTTGAGGTGTTCCATGGCCTTACAGACGGTCTTGGGGCGGTGGGGTTTGTCTCGCGGCTCACGGAACATTATCTGGAATTAAAGAATGGTCTTCCAACGGAGATAAGGAAACGTGAGTTTTCTCCGATGAGGGCGGATGATTATCTCCGTTATTATAAAAAACTGCCCCACAAGCGCTACGAGAGCCGGCCTGCGATCCAGGTGAGCGGGGAGTTTCTTCCCTTTGACCAGATGGCGGTGCTCCATGGGACGTTCCATGTGGATGACCTTAAGAAACGCAGCAAAGAGGTGGGAGTCAGTATCACGAAATACCTGGCGGCAGCCCTTTTGTGGTCCATCATCCAGACCGAGACAGACGGAAAAGAGATGAAGCATCCGGCAGCGTTAAATCTTCCGGTGAATCTGAGAAGTTTTTTCGAGTCGGAGACGTTAGCAAATTTCTTTGCGGTCATCAATATCTCCTGGTCGGAGCGGCGGGCACCGGAAAGCTTTTCGGAGGTCCTGGAGGCGGTGAGCCGCCAGATGGACGAACAGATCGTGAAGGAGCGCCTGGAGAAGACGATCTCCTACAATGTGGGGAACGAGAAAAAATGGTATGTGCGGGCGATCCCACTGTTTGTGAAACACCTGGCGATGCAGATGATCTTTCTGCATAGCACCCGCGCCCATACAATGACATTTTCAAATATCGGGCGGATGGATGTCCGGGAGGAGCTGCGGGATCAAGTGGAATCTTTCCAGCTCCTCGTGGGCGCGTCCCCGAAGCAGAGGATGAAGTGCGGGGCGGTTGCCTATGATGGAAAACTCTGCCTCTCCTTTGCCAGCGCTATGGCGGAGAACCGGCTGCCGGAGTATTTCTTCCGGTTTCTGGAAAAGCAGGGGATCCCTGTGGAACTCGAGAGCAACGGGATTTACGACCGGGAACATGACAAAGGGCGGTATCCGGTGGTCGGCGGCGATAAGAATAAGATAAAGAGGGCTGTCAGGCTCTTCTATATTTCCCTGGCTGTCGTCTCGGTCCTTGCGGGGGTCGTAAATCTCGCCACTTACCGGCAGATCCCGTTCAAATGGGCATTTCTCACCTGGGGAGCGGCGGCCTATGTGGCGATGACGCTGCGGTTTTCCGTCATGCGTCACGCCAGTATGTCCGGGATCCTGGTGCGGCAATGCCTGGGAATCCAGGCGATCCTGCTGCTGGTCGACACGATGACGGGGCTGCACGGCTGGTCCGTGGACTACGCGATCCCTTGTGTGGTGCTGTTTGAGGTGGCGGCGATCCTGCTCATGCTGCTTGTAAACCGCATGAACTGGCAATGCTATTTCATGTACCAGATCGCGGTTACGTTTTTGAGCTTTGTGCCGCTTGTGTTCCTAAGGATCGGATGGACGAAGCATCCGCTGCTCACGGTGATATCGGTGGTAATCTCGGTGAGCGCGCTGGTGCTTACGATTCTATTGGGAGATAGAAGTGTGAAGAGAGAACTGCGCCGGCGGTTTCATGTTTGAGAAAGAACAGAGCGAAAAAGAACAGTTCCAGAAACACGCAGAATAAAGAAGGAGATGAACTATGAGCCGGAAAGAAGTCAGCATGATCGGGAATCTGACCCGGGACATGATGAGGGATGTGATGGAGACATCCTTAAAGAAGCCGATCCAGACGGGAGAGTTCCGGAAAAATCCGGTGGAACCGGCCTGGAGATGTCCGGGTGACTATATTTATGAACTGGTTCCCACAGAGAAATTTGTGATGGAATATTTAAAGCCGAAGCAGGCGGTCACAGGCCGTGTGGTCTTACAGCTCCACGGTGGCGGCTATATTGGTCCGATGAAAAACATTTATCGCCGGTTTGCGGTAAAATACTCGGAACTGGGTCTCGGTGCGGATGTCCTGACACCGGACTATCGCGTCGCGCCGGAACATCCGTTCCCTGCGGCGCTTGAGGACGCTGTTTACGCTTACAAATGGCTTTTAAACGAGAAGAAATACGACCCGGAACAGATCGTCATCGCGGGAGACTCCGCGGGCGGCGGACTTGCCCTGGCGCTCTGCCTCTACGCGAAGGACCACGCCCTGCCGCTCCCTGCGGGCATCATCACCATGTCCCCGTGGACGGATGTGACCCTCAGCGGAGCGTCCTATGAGGAGAATTACACGATCGATCCCCTGTTCGGAAATTCGAAGGAAAATATGCTCTACCAGTGCAGCTATATCGGGAACGCGGACAAGAAAGACCCTTATCTTTCCCCACTTTTCGGAAACTTCGAGGGATTCCCGCCGATACTGATGCAGGTCGGCGCCTACGAGGTCCTCTTAGATGACACGAGGGCCGCCGCAAAGAAGGCGAGGGCAGAGGGAGTAAAGGTCCGCTGCTCCGTCTATGACGGAATGTTCCACGTCTTCCAGATGGGCCTCGACCTGATCCCGGAGAGCCGCGAAGCCTGGGAAGAAGTCGGAGAATACCTGCGCATCGTCTACCACATCCGCCGCGACCAGGAGGGAAAAGTCGTAAAAAAGGTGAAGACGAGGCGAAGAGATACCGAAGAGCGGGCGAAAATGAATCTTTTGGCATTTTTAAAACGGGAGCTGAAAAGCAAATGATTATTAAAAAGCCTTCTTTCTTAAGTTTTCATGAAGCCGTGCTTTTTCCAGCCCTTAGCGCTTGCGTTATCCTGAAAACCCCTGTATAATGACTTTAGCTGATAAAAACCCATAAAGGAGTGGATTTCAAATGAAATTAAAGAAAGTTATGCTCATGGCAGCTCTCGCTGCAGCAATTGGCAGTGTAAATATGGTGACTGCTCTTGCGGATGAGAACGAGACAGAGGCAAAGTACGGTTGGGAAGGCAGCGGAAATACTTGGCGCTACTATGATTCCAACGGAAACTTAAAGAGCGGCTGGATCAAGGCTGAAGATGGTGATGGACGCGGAAATGATGTGTGGTATTATATCGATCCGTCCACAAACCTTATGATCTATAATACAACAAGAACCATCGACGGCGTATCCTACACATTCAGCGATGACGGAAGCTGGGTTGCTCCGGTTCAGACAGCGCCGAAGGGACACGTTACAGGCGGAAGATACTATAATACATGGTCTAACCTCTGCATCCCGCAGATCATCGGAACAACAGAGTCTGATTTCGAGGCAGCTGACCAGTACACAGGCGGCGAGTATGCGGCAATCGGAAGCCCGTCCCTGACACATGATCTCTATATGAGTACAGACTTCGGCGACGTAGAAGTCTACTACCTCAATATGAAGAATAAGCAGGATATGGATGCCCAGACATTTGCAAATACTCTTGCAGGAATCGAGAAAGGTCAGAAAGGTCAGGCTACAACAGCTGAGACTGTGACGATCGCAAACCAGCAGTACTCCAAGGTAACAGTAAGCGGAAAGAAGACATCAAGAACGTACTACTGCCGCAAGCAGGACGGCTATATGGTAGTTGTCCAGACAACTGGAAGAACCAAAGATGTAGCTTCTCTCAACAGCATCGTTATGAGTATGACAACAGCACAGTAATTAAATAAGACGTGACATTTGCCCCCGGCCCCGATGGCTCTGGGGGCTTTTTAATATTGTTTTTGAGAAAACGAAAGTCTTAAATAAAGCATGCCGCATAAAATATTCAGAATGGGATCTGTCTTTCAGAAACGGCATGGAAAAATGCGGGACAGACAGAATATAGAATGGATGTGGCGCGGCAGAGATGGAAGATCAGAAGGCGGAAAATCTATTGAATCTGGCACTTTCTGTCCCTGAGGAGACGAGGGAGCGGACAGAAGAGCTGAACGTGGGATATGACAGGGTGGAGCGGACATGGGAGATCATCGTGAAATACCATGGGAACCTGGAGAGCACTTTGAATGAGCAGTTTCCGGGTGTCTCCGGAACATACCTTTTAAGCAGCTTTGCGATCCTGCGTGTCCCGGAGCGGGATGTCCCGGGGGTGATCGCACTTCCTGAAATTGAATACGCGGAAAAACCAAAGAGGCTGTTTTTTGCCCTGAACCGGGCGAGGGCGGCCTCCTGTTTTCTTCCGGTGCAGACAGGGACCGATGGGCTTACGGGAAAAGGTGTCCTGGTGGCGGTGATCGACTCGGGAATCGACATCTTTCATGAAGACTTCCGGAATGAGGACGGAACCACGAGAATCCTGTATTTGGATGACCAGATCAGTGGGAAAACATATGAAAGGCGGGAGATCAATGAGATCCTGCGGGGAGAGAATAAATCCGGCGGAACAGGCGGTCTTTCCCTGGATACCAGCGGCCATGGCACGGCGGTGGCGGGGATCGCGGCTGGAAACGGGAGAACAAGCGGCGGACTGTACCGCGGGGCGGCCTATGAGAGTGAACTTATCATTGTCCGTCTCGGAATCCCGGATTCAGTTGGATTTCCGAGAACCACGGAACTCATGCGGGGGATGGATCTCGCGGTGCGGAAAGCTCTGGAACTGGGACGCCCCATGGCAGTGAATCTGAGCTTTGGAAATACATATGGATCCCACGACGGCGGCGGACTTTTAGAGCGGTACCTCGATTCTCTTGCACAGATGGGGCAGTTTGTCTTCGTCACAGGATCGGGAAATGAGGGGGACTCCGGGGGACATGCGAGACCTGTGATCGAACCCGGGAAGATCACGGAGATCCGGCTCTCTGTTGGGACATACGAGACGGGATTCGGCATGCAGATTTGGAAAAACTATGAGGACGGGATGCGGATCTTTCTGAGGGATCCCTTTGGCGGTGCGGAGATCGAGCTTGTCCCGGTGAGGGGAACGGACCGGATCCGGGTCGGAGAGACGGAACTTTTGATCTATTACGGGGAACCGTCCCCTTTTAATGCGGCCCAGGAGATCTATATTGAGTTTGTGCCGGAAAGAACTTATGTGGAGAGCGGGATCTGGACATTCCGATTCCTCGGGACAGGGGATGAGGAGACGGCAGCGGATCTCTGGCTTCCCTCCGCGGCGGCAGTCGGGCGGGACACGGAATTTTTGGAATCGTCGCCGGATACGACCCTGACGATTCCCTCCACGGCGTTCCGACCGGTGACGGTGGGCGCCTATGACAGCGGGACCGGAATCTATGCCCCGTTTTCTGGCCGCGGGGACACCAGGGTCTATCGCGCCCAGAAGCCGGACCTCGCCGCCCCAGGGGTGGGAATCATGGCCCCGGACCGGAACGGCGGCTATTCCCCTGTCACTGGAACATCCTTCGCGGCGCCCCTTGTCACCGGGGCCGCGGCGCTTCTCATGGAGTGGGGGATCGTCAGGGAGAATGATCCGTATCTTTATGGGGAGAAGGTGAAGGCGTACTTAAGAAAAGGAGCGAGAAGACTTCCTTCTGAGCTGGCCTATCCGAATCCGAGGCTGGGATATGGAGCGCTCTGCGTGGCGGACAGTCTGCCGAAATAATTTGTAAATTTTCTTGAAAATTTCTAATAAGAGATATATTATAGAAACATATACAAAATAGAACTTGGATTTTTAAGAGATGAGGCATAAATACTTTTAAATCTTAATGGAAATCTGAATTCAAATGAGGGATGCCGGGGATCATTGCGGAGAATCATCCCAGAAAAATTTCCGACAGTACAGAAAAATTGAATCATGAGGAGGAAAAAGCTATGGAAGCGTTGTTTCAGGCCGTAAATGTCATATGCGGAAAGATCCAGATCGTCTCGAACCTGTTCTGGGATTTCCCGACGAACTTTGACTGGTACGCGAATATCCCGATCCTCGGAAACTTCAGTCTGGCGATCATCCTTTTAGTGGGAACAGGAATCTATTTTACATTCAGACTCCGGTTTATCCAGGTGCGGAAATTCCGCCACGGACTCCATGTCCTGATGAGACAGAAGAGCAGCGGCACAGGAATCTCATCCCTGGCGTCATTCCTCCTGTCGACGGCCATGCGTGTCGGCCCCGGAAATATCTTAGGCGTCACCGGCGCGATCTCCACCGGCGGTCCGGGCGCCCTGCTCTGGATGTGGATCTCCGCCTTCTTTGGTATGTCCACAGCTTTCGTTGAGGCGACACTCTCCCAGATCTTTAAGGAGAGAAAAGATGATGAGTATGTGGGCGGCCTGCCGTATTACGGAAGAAGACTCTTAAAGAATGCGGCATGGGCAGGAGCGGCGCTCAGTGTCCTCTACATTATCTATGCGTTCCTCTGCTTCCCGGCCCAGGGCTTCAACACGATCTCCGCGGTGGGAGCGATCGCGGGCGTATTTACGGGAACCGTCATCGAGACAAACTCCGCCCTGTACTGGATCTCCTTCGCGGTCCTCATCGCGGCGACGGCGGTCATCAGCTTTGGTGGAATCAAGAAGGTGACAAAGGTTACAGACCTCTTAGTTCCTGTGATGGCAGTGATCTATATCCTGACAGTCATTCTTCTCATCGTATTTAATATCCCGAGAATCCCGTGGTTCTTCGGAGCAGTATTCTCCGAGGCTTTCCGGCCGGAAGCAGTCTTCGGCGGTGCCTTCGGTATCGCGCTGAGCCAGGGAATCAAGAGAGGCCTTATGTCAAATGAGGCTGGACAGGGAACGATCACCATGCCGGCAGCGGCGGCGGACGCAAAGCATCCCTGTGACCAGGGCTGTGTCCAGGCGCTTGGCGTTTTCTTAGATACCATCGTGATCTGCACCCTGACAGGATTCGTCGTTGTCATGGGAAGAGTGTGGCTCACGGAGGACAGCGCAGCATGGTTTGAACTCGGAAAACTTGACAGGTTCTTAGCATCCTGCGGAGCGCTCACCGGGAACGGAACGATCTATCACCTCGTGACGATGCTCGTCAGCGTCTGCTTCGGTCTGTTCGCGTTTACCTGCCTTGTGGGATTCATGTCCTTCACGGAAATGTGCGCGAACCGGATCTCCACGAGACCTGCCTTTATTAACACGATCCGCGTGCTCTGCCTGGTAGTCATCTCCTTCGGCGTTATCACGAACATTGCGGGCATGGACTTAAGTGCCCTGTGGGATCTCAGCGATTTCGCGAATATCCTCATGGTATACTGCAACCTGCCATTACAGTACATAGGCTTTAAGTATGTGCTCCGGGCATGGGAACACTTCGAAAAGAACGATGGAACCGCATTCACATCAAAGATCGCCGGAATCGATGTTACGGTGTGGGATGAGCGGGCAAAGATGAAATAAGAGAAAAAAGATGCCGCCCGGTGGATTCAGAAAGAAACGCAGAGCGGCATTACTATGCGGATAATAACAGAACCAAAGTACAGGAAGCAGGGCAGTTAAAAGACCTGCGGGAAGCTTCCATATTATATTAAGTAGAAACGGATTCCGGACAGTGGAAAAAGAGGCTGCCGGATCAGCCGTCAGCCTTCTCCCAGAAATCCCTGAGCGCAAAGCGGCAGACGCTTTCCACGAAGGTCTTCGCGTCATATTCATCCGCCAGCTCTAAATAAGATCTTAGCGTCGTCAGATAAAAGCTGGACATAAACGAAACATAGAGTGGGAGCGGGATCTTTAACCGAACGCCCTGGTTCTCGCCCTGCCAGCCGCTCTCCGTGAGGATCTTCGCCAGGTCTCCCTGGATCGTGAACATCAGGGAGCCGTTTTTGTTCGTCTGGTAGATCCGGCGGTAGAGAGTGATATTCTCATCCACCTGAGCGATCAGATATTCTAAAAACTGACGCAGGGAATCGGTGCTTTTAAAGTAGATCAGATCCTCCACCGGGCGGAGTCCCTCAATGTACATGTTCACGCAGTAGTGCAGAAGATCATATTTGTCCTCAAAATACCGGTAGAACGTGGACCGGGAGATCATGGAGACCCGGCAGAGATCAGTGAGGGAGATCTTCTCAAAAGGCATTTCCGCCAGAAGGTCCAGGAGCGCCTTCATCAAAAGCAGGTAGGTCCTGCGGACAGAAACATGTTCTTCCTGGATCGGTAATTTTATCATAAACTACAAAACTCCTCTATCCATTCCAAATTGGACAAAAAGTGATAATTTGTCTCATTTGGTACACTTTTCAAAAATTGGTTCTTGAGTATTTTAGCATAAACATAGATAATATTGCAAGTGAAAAGGAAAGAAAAAAGCGGAGGCGATCATATGATCCGAAGAAGAGAAGTACGAAGAATGGCAGCGATCCTCTGCATGATCACGGGAATGACAGCAGTTCCCGCATATGCGGCAGCTCCGGAGACATTCGGAGCGGTACCGGGATGGAATCAGATCTCGGGAAAGTGGTACTACCTTATGGAAAACGGTGCCTGGAGCACAGATTTTATAGAAGATGAGAATACATGCTACACGTTTACAAAGGACGGGACGCTGTCCTATGCGCGGAAAACCCCGAATACGCAGGGCGGCGCGTATCCTGTATACGTGCTGGATCAGAAGGAACAGGAACTCTTTGATGATATGAATGATGAGAAGAGCGACCTGTTTTTTGACACTTATCCGGAGGCGGAGGATGATTACGACAACGGGGATGTGGAGTTTTATGATGGACGCGCCACATTTGTCCTCGACATGGATCTCCGCGATATCGCAAAGGCAAGACTTTCTTCCGCGATGGAAAAGGGATATTCCAAGAGCAAAAATACGATCCCGGGAGAGGGAACCGTAAGCGATTACGTAAAGACAGCATTTCCGGAGCGAAAGAGTGCCACATTTTTTGAGATGTACCTCTGGGGCCCTGAGGAGACATACGATCCGTATGATTCTGTCATGATCCGGATGCAGGAAAAATTCGACCGGAAGGACGATAAAAAATATTCCCTGGAATACTACCGCAGAATGGGAATTGCCCATGAAAACCAGAATGGAAAGGACTATTACATGGTGGTTCTGGAACGGTAGGAATGTGGACGGTGACGGAAAATGACCTGTGTGGGGACTGAACAGTTACGGACAGGGAATATAAGGAGAGAAGACATGGGAGAGAAAATAAAAAACATGTTCCGCGGGCATAAAGAAAAGAAAAAGAACCAGAACGGCGGCTTTTCCTACATGCTCGCGTCATTTATCATCCATAAACGCGGCTGGATCGAGTCGGTCTTCGTGATCGGCTGCCTGCTCTCGCTTTTGACGATGAACTTTGTAAATGTAAACTATGACCTGACGAAATATCTTCCGGAAACGGCGGAATCCGCTATCGGACTTGACGTTATGCGTGATAAGTTCGGTTATCCCGGAACGGCGCGGGTCATGGTGAAGGACGTCTCGCTGTACGAGGCGAAGCAATATAAAGATGAGATTGCCGATATCGATGGCGTGGACCAGGTCTTATGGTGCGACAGCACGGTAAATATCTATGCCGGTGAAGACTTCATTGATGAGAGTGAGATCAAGGATTATTACAAAGACCGGAATGCGGTCTACGATATCACATTTGTGGAGGAGAGTGATTCCACCCGAACCTCCACTGCCATCGACGAGATCAAGGATCTCTTAGGGGACAAAGGATGCTACGTCGGCATGGCGGTCCAGAACAAATCCATGACAGAGTCCATGGCAAGCGAGATGAGCAAGATCCTCGTTGTGGCGGTGATCATGATCTTCGCTGTGCTTTCCGTGACGACAACGGCATGGACGGAACCGATATTATTCCTGTTGGTTATGGGCGTCGCTGTCCTGCTTAATAAGGGAACGAACATCTTTATCGGAACCGTCTCGTTCCTGACGGAAAACGTGTCGATCATCCTGCAGCTGGCAACATCCATGGACTACTCGATCTTCCTGCTTGACGCGTTCATGAACTACAGAAAGCAGGGAATGAACGAGGAGGACGCGATCATCAACGCCGTTCAGGAGGCGATCAATTCCATCTTCGCCAGCAGCCTGACGACAGTCGTCGGCTTCTTGGCCCTTGTGACGATGAAGTTCTCCATCGGATTTGACTTGGGTCTTGTCCTGGCGAAAGGTATCGTATTCAGCTTGCTGACAGTCGTCTTCTTCATGCCGGCGATGATCCTGAAGTTCGCGAAGCTCAATGAGAAGACAAAGCACCGTTCCTTTATGCCGGATTTCCACGGACTTGGAAAAGCGATCTACCGGATCCGTCCCATCGTGTTCGCGGTGATCGTCCTCGTGACACCGCTTGCATACACGGCCCAGGGCCTGAACGATTTCCTTTACGGAAACGACTCCATGGGTGCCTCGGAGGGAACACAGGTTTATGAAGATGACCAGCAGATCACGAAGATCTTCGGCCGAAGCAACATGCTGCTCGCCCTCTATCCGAACACATCGGAGGTCAATGAGCGGGCCATGGCGAAGGAGATCAAGGATCTATCCTATGTAAAGAACGTTACAGCTTTAGCGGATACGCTGCCGGAGGGGATCCCGGAAGAGTTTCTCCCGAAGTCCACGGTGGAGCTCTTACATAAAGACGGCTATTGCCGGATGCTGATCTACACGAGAACGAAGACCGAGAGTGCCGAGGCATTCAAGGACTCCGACGCGATCCAGGAGATCGTAAAGAAGTATTACCCGGAAGGAAGCTATCTCGTCGGTGAGACTCCGTCCACCCAGGATATCAAGTCCTTCATCGTAAAGGACTATGAGAATGTAAATGTTCTGTCCCTGGCGGGCGTATTCCTCGTCGTCATGATGAGCTTCAAGTCGGCTGTCATGCCGATCCTCGTCATCATTCCCATCGAGGTGGCGATCTTCATCAACATGGCGATGCCGTATTTCCAGGGTGTCGAGATGGTGTACATGGGTTATATCATCGTCAGCAGTATCCAGCTGGGTGCCACGGTCGATTACTCGATCCTGCTTGCAAACAACTACCTGGCGAAGAGAAAGACGCTGCCGAAGAAAAAGGCATGTGTGGAGGCCATCGCAGCGTCCTGTTCCTCGATTTTTACTTCCGGATCCATCATCACGCTGGCCGGATATATCGTGTATATGATCTCGTCCACAACGGCCATCGCGGACCTGGGACACCTGATCGGACGAGGCGGACTGTTCAGCCTTGTGCTGGTACTGACGGTGCTTCCGCTGCTGTTAACATTATTTGACAATTTTATCGTCGGCGAGAAACCGGCGGCAGCTCTTGCGAGACGCCTGCACCGCCGTGTGAAGAACCAGAGAGAGAAGAGACGTTCCGGAAAGAACGGGGACGAGACAGAAGAGAGTACAGATGAAGGCGGAGATCCCTACGAGGACGATGAGAACGAGGCGGCGGCCAGCAGGGAATCGGAGCCGGAATTGACAGATAGAGAAGAAATGGAGGAGAACGGTGATGAGACAGAAAAATAGAAGGATCATGGCAGCGGGCATGGCGGCTGTCACACTCTGCACCAGCCTTGTTTCTGCGCCGGTCTATGCGGCAGAGGCGTCTGTGAGCGTCGATGAAGCGATGTACGTGAACCTGGATTACTATGGTTCCGTTGATAAGGTGAATGTCGTGAAGGGTGTGAGCTTAAATGGTCTCACAAGCTTTACGGATTATGGAAATTATCTTGATGTGACAAATATGACCAACAACACAGCTCCGGAGATCAGTGACGGAAAGGTCACATGGAATCTCCCGGCGGACACCAAGGGATATTTCTACTATAAGGGAGCGATCGATAAGGACGCGGTGACACTTCCGTGGACCATGGATGTGTCCTACAAATTAAACGGCGTCCCGACGGACGCTGAGAAGCTTGCGGGTGCTTCCGGTCTGGTGGAGGTACATGTGACAGCGACACCGAATGAGGCGGCGAGAGATTACTATAAGAACAATATGATGTTAGTGGTAGCGATGCTTGTTGATATGAGCAAGTGCTACAGTGTGGAAGCGGAAGATTCCCAGACCCAGAGCCTCGGTTCCCAGACCGCGATCATGTACACGGCGCTTCCGGGCGAGGAGGGCGATTACACGATCCGCATTGGCAGCGACAAGTTTGAGACCTCCGGTGTCATCATGGCGATGGTTCCGGGAACGGTAAAAGACTTAGAGCACATCGTTGACCTGAAGGACGCCAAGGACACCTGGAAGGATGCCGGTGACCAGTTATACGACAGCATGGACCAGATGGCGGCTTCCGTCGAGGCCATGAGAAGCGGCGTCAACGAGCTGCGCCAGGGCTTAAATGAGGCGGAGAGCGCGAGAGGCGTCATCAGCGGTTCCAAGGACGAGATCCTGGACAGCAATGACCAGACACTGGCTTCCCTGACGGCGCTCTCCGAGCAGCTTGGAACCATCGTTCCGTATATCCAGACTGCAAAGGATGCCTCCGAGGTTGCCCACAACAGCATGACAGACGTTGTCAACACACTCGGAAACATGCAGGAGCCGATCCGCAGACTGGACACGAGCTTACGGGGCTTAAGGGATAGCTCTGAGGGCGCGTCCGGCAGTATTGGAAACGTAGTCGCTTCCGTTCAGCTGATCAAAAAGCTTGACACACAGCTTCAGCAGAGCGTTCTGGAGTTTATCAAAAACCTGGCTTCTGCCCAGGAGTCCATGCAGGACGCGATCGCAGATTACTGCAACGGTGAGGCAGGGGATGAAGATACCCAGGCACTGGCAGCGGCAGCAGCGGGAGCAGACACCTCCGCCGGACATGCGGGAATGCTGAATGCCCAGGAACTTATCGGAATCTTAAAGCAGAAGGAGAAAGCGCTCCGCCAGGTGGCTTCCTCCAGCAATGCCCTTGTGGCAGATACAGCAGATATGCTCGACGATGTATCCAATACATCAAAATACCTGGCACAGACCACAGACCAGATGGACTATCTGATCGAGGATGTGAAGGCGTTAAAGGACTCCCTGGATGTGTATTACCCGGATCTCCAGTCAGCCCTGGATGATTCCGGGGAGCTCGTAAACCGAACCACGGATGCCCTTAATAAGAGCACGGATTCCCTGACTCTGGTACAGAATACCGTCCGTGCCAGCGCGGACAGCCTTGACGCGGCGGCGAAGGACTCCATCAAGGGAAGTTTGAATGTCCTCGACAAGAGTTTAAGCGTCCTCGACAGCACCAGCTCCATGAGAAAGGCCGGCCGGACTATGAAGGACACCATGGACAATGAGTGGAACGACATGGAGGACGACAACAATTTCTTAAATATGGATCCAAACGCGGAGAAGGTTTCCTTCACTTCCGATGAGAACGCGGAGCCGAACACCCTGCAGATCATCATGAGAACCGAGGAGATCAGCGTGGACGATGACGCGGAGCTTCTCGATGCGGAGACAGCGAAGGCGGATGTGAACCCGCTTGAGAGAATGTGGAACATGCTGGTCCAGATGGTCAGGGCGATCATTGAGATCTTTAAGAACAGATAATGAAAGAATATCTGACGGATTTGTGCAGGAGGATGTACGGCAGAATTGTTCTGCATGGACGTTTTTCTGCACAAACTGGTATATGAGGGGATAAAGAGAAGCGAGTGGAAGAACTTCTTACGGGAAGGAGAAGACATGAAAAAATTTGGAAAGAAGATTGCGGGATTTCTGCTGGCGGCGGTTCTGGCAGTGACTGCGGCGTTTCCGGCTTTTGCAGCCAGCAAGACAGCGGTCGGAAAGATATACCTGACCATCGACAGCACTGTGGGACTTAAAAATGACTCTGAGGACGTCACAGTGACGCCCTACGGGGATAATACAGATCTTTACTATGTAGATAACATTTATATCGAAAATAACGACGGAAACGGCTATACGGAGTCCAATCCACCGAAGATCACGGTGACGCTGGAGGTAGCAGACGAGGATCATTATTATTTCTCCGGGACAGCCTCAAAGGACTTCCGCCTGACACTGTCCGATTCCGCAAAAAACGGATACGGAAAAGCGGAGTACGTGAAGGCGGTAAAGAAAAATGACAGAAGTACCGTCGAGCTGACGTTCCGCCTGACATTCGATAAGAAAACCACCGCATCCACCACAAGTACCGTCAAGGCGCCCACAGGTGTGGCCTGGTCTCCGAACGCCTACGGAACGGGAACATGGTCAGCGGTCAGCGGGGCGAAATATTACCAGCTCCGCCTCTTAAAGGACGGCAGTCTCACGGGGGACGAGTTTACGATCTACGGAACGAAGTACGATTTTTCGAGACTGATGGGAACCTCTGGATCCTACAGCTTTGAGGTCCGCTCCGTGAAGTCCACAAACAACACGAAGAGCGCCTGGGTCCGCTCAGGGGAGATCGGATCCTACGCCGCAGGCTCCTGGAAGCAGAGCGCTGACGGCAGATGGTGGTGGGACTACGGTGATGGCACATGGGCGGCGGCAGAGTGGCTCTACATCAGCGGAAAGTGGTACTATTTCCGGGAGGACGGATATATGGCCACAGGATGGATCAGCCTGTACAACAAGTCCTACTATCTGGATCCGGTGAGCGGGGCCATGTATAAGAGCGGGAGGACGCCGGACGGGCTCTATGTGAATGAGAGCGGCGTGTATGTGCCGGGGATGTAAGACCAAAATCGGGATGATCCGTTCAGGGCATATAAAAGCTGAAGGTACTGATATGAAATTGTCATCAGGAGATAACAGAGGTCGAAAATCCGGTCTCAGCGGTCAAACCTGCGGATTTAACATCACAGACGCGTAGAATATTCCGTCTTTCCACCTAAATCTCGCGTCCCCGCTGTACCGCTCTGCGATCATGCGGATAGACTCCGTTCCAATGCCGTAGCCGGAGTGTTTTGTGGAAAGCAGCTTATCTCCGGACCAGTTCGGACTTCCGGAGCTGGTGTTGTCGGCGGTGATGGAGAGCATGGAGGAGCCGGTCTGGACTACATGGAGTCGGATGAAAGACTGGATCTCCGCATCGGTATCCGCGCAGGCGTCCACTGCGTTTTCCAGTAAATTTCCGACTAGAACACAGAATTCCGTTTCCGGGATCACCGGCGGGTCAGCCATCTGGATGGTGACCTGCATGGAGATCCCGTTTTTTTCTGCCTTTTCCGCGTAGAAGGAGAGGATCGCGTTGACTGCGTAGTTTTTGCAGTAGGTGCGGACCTCCTGGATCGGGAACATGTTTTCGTAATCGTTCAGATAATTTTTCAGGGAGGCGAGATCCCCGCGGTCGGCGCAGTCCCTGATGACGGCCAGATGCTGGCGGAAATCGTGCCTTGCCCGGCGGTTGTCCTGGATCCTGGCGGTGAGAAGGCTGTATTGGTCTGACTGGATCTCCAGGAGCTTTTCCATGGTCTCCGATTTTGCCGCGGCTTCTGCCTGGTCCTTAAAGAAGCGCAGGAGCATGATCAGCGTGTGGCTGATGAGGAACATGCAGACGAGCAGCAGGACTCTGGCGAAAAGGTCTGCCTGATCAAAATTCCCATCCCGGATATTGCCGGTGAGAAGGAAGATGATCATCGTGGCGGAAAATGGAAGAAGCCATGCGGTTTTCCAGATTGCAGGCGCCTGGATCGCGGAGAGACTGTCGATGATCTCTGTGAGCCGCTTTATCATAAACCGGGTGGTGAGGAGCACCAGGAGTAACGTAGTGACGCCGGACTGCCAGGTGTAGAATCCGCAGTGCAGAAACTGTCTGCAGATAAAAAAGGAGGAGGCGCGGATCACCATGAGGTAGTCAAGGACAAAGGTGTACTGGAATGTGACGATTCCGATGTTTGCCTGAACCAGATGGTAGAGAAAAAATCCCAGAATGGGAATCGCAAGATACTGTACAGATACGGCTGGAAACCCCGCATGGACCAGTATCGCGAAGACTGCCAGATATATGATCTCCGCAAGGGCAGAGAGCAGGATCGTTATTTTTCCCGGATAACGCAGATTCGTGTGAAACGGAAGATACGCGAATATGTGGAACGGATAAGTGCTGAAAAATTCATTAATAAGCAGTTCCGCCATACTGACCTCCCCGGACTTTCGAATAGGAATACTCAAGAAATTGCTCCCGCACATTCCGGTATTTCAGACGGCTGATAGGGATCTGGATCCCGCTTTTTAAGAGAAAACGGTCTTCTAAAAGCTTATCCACGTCCTCAAAGTTTACGAGGATCCCCTTGATGCAGTCGCAGAACCACGGATACTGGAGCAGAAGGGCGGAGAAATCCTTCTGGCTCATGGAGACTTCCATATCCTGCCCGTTCTTAAGGTGTATGAGAACCTGCCGTCTGACATACTCGGTGTAGGAGATATCGTGGACCGGGAGAACTGTCTTTCCAAAATGTGTTGCAACCTCCACCGCCCTGGTGCGTTCAGCATCCTGGAGCCCGCACCGGTCGAGGGCAGCGAACACACCGTTCTTTTCAATAGGTTTCAGGAGATAGAAGGATGCGCTCACGTCGTAGCTCTCCACGGCAAATTCAGGGGAGGTGGTGATAAAGATGATCCTGCAGCCATGATCCGCCCGCCGGATCCGCTTCGCCGTCTCCATCCCGGTGATGCCATCCATGTAGATATCAAGGAAGATGAGATCATACTTTCCGGCCGTAAACGCGCCCAAAAACTCTTCCCCGCTGGAAAAACGGTCCATTGCCCCCCACTGAAGCCTGTGCTGTTCCGCATATGTATCAATAAATCCGACAAGCCGGTCAGAATCCGTCTTTCGGTCATCGACGATCGCTATGTTCATGTTCGGTCGCTCCTTTGATGTTAAACTGTTAAAGCTATTTTAACATGTTTTTGGGGAAATGTGTGGAAGAATGAAACTTTTCTTCCATTTTCCGCCAAATAATGATATGATGGATACCGGCAGCATAAAGCGCAAAGGAAAAATGCCGCTGTTTTGGCATTTTATGGCGGCGGAAAAGACAGAAAATTGGATGCTGCATAGAAAGGTGAGCACGACAATGAATTTTATTGTACCAGCCGGTTATACTCCGGATATTGACTTAAAAGAGACCCAGATCGCTATCAAGGTCGTGAAGGATTTCTTCCAGAAGGAACTTACAAAACAGTTAAATCTGACCCGAGTTTCCGCTCCGTTATTTGTAACGCCGGAATCCGGATTAAATGATAACTTGAACGGTGTGGAGCGCCCGGTTGCCTTTGATATCAAGGAAGGCGGAAGAAAGGCAGAGATTGTCCACTCCCTGGCAAAATGGAAACGTTACGCGTTGAAACAGTACGGCTTCCAGCCGGGTGAAGGTTTATACACCGATATGAACGCCATCCGCCGCGATGAGGACACCGATAACATCCACTCCATCTATGTGGACCAGTGGGACTGGGAAAAGGTGATCACGAAGGAGGAGAGAACACGCGAGACACTGGAAGAGACTGTCCGTGCCGTATATAAGGCATTAAAGATCACAGAGGACTATATGGCATACGAGTACGACTATATCGGCCGTGTTCTCCCGGAGCACATCGAGTTTATCACATCCCAGGAGCTTGAGGACCGCTACCCGGATCTCACCCCGAAGCAGAGAGAGTATGAGATCGTGAAGCTTCACGGCGCTGTGTTTATCGAGCAGATCGGCGGAAAGTTAAAATCCGGAGAGCCCCACGATGGACGTGCTCCGGACTATGATGACTGGAAATTAAACGGCGATATTATCGTCTACTATCCGGTTCTCGACATTGCCCTTGAGTTAAGCTCCATGGGTATCCGTGTGGACGAGATCTCCCTGCACGAGCAGTTAAAGGCGGCAGGCTGTGAGGAGCGCGAGAAGCTTGCATTCCAGAAGGCATTGTTAAACGGAGAGCTTCCATACACCATCGGCGGAGGTATCGGACAGTCCCGTATCTGTATGTTCTTCTTAAGGAAAGCCCATATCGGTGAGATCCAGTCTTCCTTGTGGCCGGATGAGGTCCGCGAGGAGGCGAAGAAGGCGGGAATTCCGCTGCTGTAAGCAGCAGGCGGATGCGGATCTGCACAGACTTATTATGAGAACGACCCGGCGGCGCAAGCCTGACCGGTATTAAATATTCAGGAAAACAGTTACGGTCCACAAAGGTGTGTGCGGTAACTTTTCCTGCTTATGGAGGTAAAAAAATGGCAAATGAACGTTTGAGGGAACTCAGGACCCTGATGAAAGTGAGAAATGTGGACGCGTACTATGTTCCGTCTTCCGATTTCCACGATTCTGAGTATGTGGAGGATTATTTCAAATGCCGCGCATTCCTGTCCGGATTCACAGGTTCCGCGGGGACCATGGTGATCACCCAGGCTTTTTCCGGCATGTGGACAGACGGAAGATATTTTGTCCAGGCGAAGAAAGAGCTGGAAGGCCAGGACACACGTCTGATGGCGATGGGCGAGGAGGGCGTCCCGACCATTGAGGAATACCTGATGGACCATATGCCGGAAGGCGGCGTTTTAGGCTTTGACGGCCGCGTGGTAAATGCTGCCCAAGGAAGAAAATTTGAGACCATGATGGCAGAGAAACATGCCACACTTTCCGTCGGCGATGACCTTGCGGGTGAGGTCTGGGAAGAACGCCCGATCCTTCCGGCACCGGAGGTGTGGGTCCTCGACGTGAAGTACGCAGGCGAGACCGTTGCGGAGAAGCTTGCCCGCCTCAGAACCGCGATGAAGAAGGAACACGCGACCGTGCACATCCTGTCAAGCCTTGACGATGTGGCATGGCTCTTTAATATCCGCAAAAATTCCGACGACGGAAATGTACTGGCACCGGCATTCACCCTGATCACAGAGAATGAGGCGAGACTTTTTATTAACAGTCGCAAATTCTCCCCGGAGCTCCGCGCTTATTTTGAGGAGAATCATGTCGCCATCGAAAAATACGACGCGATCTACGACGCGGTGGCAGGGATCAGAAACGAGACGGTCCTCTTGGAGCCGGGTAAGGTAAACTTTGCCCTCTATAAGAAAATCGATGCCTCCAACCGCATTGTGGAGGCTATGAACCCGACTTCCCGGATGAAGGCAGTGAAGAACCCGGTGGAGATGGAAAACCTTCGCAAAGCTCATTTAAAGGACGGCGTGGCGTTGACGAAATTCCTGTGCTGGATGAAGAAGAACGCGGGAAAAGTGGAACTCACAGAGACAGAGGCTGCAGAGCGCCTGGAGGATTACCGCAAGGCCCAGGAAGGTTACCTCGGACCGAGCTTCACGACGATCTCCGCATTCGGCTCCAACGCGGCGATGTGCCACTACCATGCGACAAAGGAGCAGGAGAGCCCGGTGGGAACAGATGGCTTCTATTTGGTAGACTCTGGCGGACAGTACTATGAGGGAACCACGGACGTCACAAGAACCATCGCGGTCGGTCATGTGACAGACGAGATGAAGGGACACTTTACACTTGTCATGATGGGAATGCTCCGCCTGATGAACGCGAAATTCTTATACGGCTGCCGGGGTCTCAATGTGGATTACCTTGCGAGAGGACCGCTCTGGGAGCGGGGGTTCGACTTCAACCACGGTACCGGACATGGCGTTGGCTTCTTATCCGCTGTCCATGAGCGACCGAACGGCATCCGCTGGCGCATCGTTCCGGAGCGTCAGGATTCCTGCGTTCTGGAGGAGGGCATGCTCACATCCGACGAGCCGGGTCTTTACATCGAGGGCAGCCACGGAATCCGTACTGAGAACCTGTCCCTCTGCAGAAAGGCGGAGAAGAATGAGTACGGTCAGTTCATGTGCTTCGAGAACATGACATTCGCGCCCATCGATCTCGATGCGGTGGATATTTCCGTGATGGAGCCGTCTGATGTGAGAATGCTGAACGCGTACCATAAAGAAGTCTGCGAGAAGCTTTCCCCGTATATGACTGAGGAAGAGAACGAGTGGTTAAAAGAAGCGACAAGACCGATTGGAGAGGATTACACATGGCGGATTTAGAGAAAAACATTCTGGTGGTGATCCCGGTAAACGAGGATCACAAGAAGTTCCTTGAAGAAAAAGCCGCCTCAGGTGACAAGAACTGCTGCATCCGATATGTGAACGGCGGGGAAGTCACAAAGGAGGACGTGGAACAGGCAGATGTTATCGTCGGAAACGTGGATCCATCCCTGATCTCCGGCGCGAAGAACCTGGAGCTGCTCCAGTTAAACTCTGCTGGGGCAGATCTCTATATCAAGGCCGGTGTGATGCCGGAGGGAGCAGTGCTCGCAAACGCCACAGGCGCTTACGGACTCGCGGTCTCCGAGCATATGCTGGGTCTTACGTTCGACCTGATCAGACGTTTAAACCAGTACCACGCGAACCAGGCAGAGCATGTATGGAAAGCCATGGGAAACATCATTTCCGTGGAAGGTTCCACGATCCTTGTCCTGGGTCTGGGCGATATCGGCGGGGATTACGCGAGAAAGGTCCACGCGTTGGGCGCCCATGTGATCGGTGTCCGCCGCACGAACCGGAATAAGCCGGATTACCTGGATGAGCAGCACACGATGGATGATCTGGATATGCTCTTAGGCCGGGCAGATATTGTTGCCATGGTCCTTCCGGGCGGAAGCGCTACAAACCACATCATGGACGAGAGAAGACTCCGCCTGATGAAAAAGGGCGCGTACCTCATCAATGTGGGCCGCGGAAATGCCATCGATCCGGATGGACTCTATAAAGCCTTAAAAGATGGTCATCTAGGCGGCTGTGGCCTCGATGTGACGGAGCCTGAACCGCTTCCGGCGGACAGCCCGTTGTGGGATCTTGAGAACCTTGTGATCACGCCTCATGTGGCAGGAAATTTTTTCCTTCCGGAGACCTTTGAACGGATCGTCCGGATCGCGGGAGAAAACCTTGCGGCCTGGGCGAACGGGACGCCGTACCGGAATGTAGTGGATTTTACGACAGGATATAGAAAGTGACAGTAAGATAAACAAGTAAAGACAGTTGTTCTTTTGCATGCTTATATGGCAGGTAAAGAGGACGGCTGTTTTTGCTGTCGCACATTCAAAAAAGGCAGGCGGTGAAGGGCTCCTGTGAATATAGAAATTAGAGAAAACAGCAAAAAACAGGACGGTCGTAAAAACCGTCCTGCATAGGCTTGAAGTTATTATATTTAGAAGCTCGTCTCGTACTTTTTCTTCTTTTCCGCCTCCGGCGCATAAGCGATCGGGTAAATAACGGATGCCATGAGAAGCGCGCCGACCACATCGATCACGGAGTGCTGCTTTAAGAACATTGTTGCCAGGCAGATCAGAACCATCAGAATGCCGGATGCCCGGACGATCATCGGATGTTTCTTTAACTCCTCACTGCGGCAGACCGCGATGTGGACACCGACGGAGTTGTATACATGGATGCTCGGGAAGACGTTGATGCACGGATCAATGCTCCAGAGTCTCGATACCAGGTAACAGAAAATATTTTTATCCGGATCGATTGCTGGACGGAAGTCCGTTCCATTCGGGAACAGGGAGCAGACGAGAAGACTGATCGTCATTCCTGTGAAAAGGAAGGTGCAGAGCCTGTAATAATCATCACGATTCCGAAAGAAGAAAAATGCGATGGTGGCTGCTACATATAAAAACCACATCAGATAAGGTACGATAAAGATCTCTTCGAAAGGAATCATATCATCGAGTGCCGTGTGCATGACGTGGTAAGGTTTGTTTATGTTCTCCTGAAGTCTTGTAAACCAGGGGATATAGATGAATGCATAGGATAGCATCCATACGTGCCCATATTTTCTTATCAGCTTTTTCAAAAGGATGACCTCCTTTCCTTTCTGAACAGGCATCATCATTAAAGTCCTGCTTTGTAATACTTTTGTCACATTTCCCTTGCGTTGCCAAATTATATCACTTTAAAAGTGGGGTTTCAACCCCCAGTGGTAAATTTTTATCGAAAAGTAAGGAAGACGTTAGAAATGTAAGAAGGCGGTAAGACTTTTGACATTGTTTCGGCTTTATGGTATGTTAAAGGAAGAAAATATATTCGGATTTTCAAACCGGGAGGGAGGAAATTCATGAGAAATAAGGAACTGGTAAGGGAAGCTTTGGAAGCAAGAAAACAGTCCTACTGCCCATATTCCGGCTTTGCGGTGGGAGCAGCGCTTCTATGCGGGGACGGAACAGTTTTTCGCGGCTGCAATATTGAAAACGCGGCGTATCCGGCGACAAACTGTGCGGAGCGGACGGCGATGTTTAAGGCTGTCAGCGAGGGAAATACGGACTTTCGGGCGATCGCCATCGTGGGAGGTCCGAAGGGAAAAGAACCGAAGGATTTCTGCGCGCCCTGCGGCGTCTGCCGCCAGGTGATGGCAGAGTTTTGCGACCCGGAGACCTTTCGAATCGTCCTTATGAATGGGGACGGGGAGATCCGGGATTACCTCCTGAAAGAGTTGCTACCGTTAGGCTTTACGGGGAAAGCACTGGAAAAATAGAAGGCACACTGGAAAGGATGTAAGAGAAAATATGACATACAGAGATATATTGAAGAAAGTTGATCATACACTGTTAAAACAGCCGTCCACCTGGGAACAGATCAGGGAGATCTGCGATGACGCGGTAAAATATGGAACCGCATCCGTCTGCATCCCGCCGTCCTACGTAAAGCAGGCGGCAGAATATCTGGATGGGAAGATGCCCGTCTGTACCGTCATCGGATTCCCGAACGGGTACAACACGACGGCTGTGAAAGTCTTTGAGACGAAAGAGGCATTAAAAGACGGAGCGGAAGAGATTGACATGGTGATCAACATCGGCTGGGTCAGGATGGGACAGTACGATAAGGTCCTGGCGGAGATCAATGCCTTAAAAGAGGCCTGCGGAGATCACATTTTAAAGGTCATCATCGAGACCTGCCTTCTCACGGATGAGGAGAAGATAAAGATGTGTGAGACTGTAGCTGCTTCTGGAGCGGACTTTATCAAGACGTCCACTGGATTTTCTGCCGCAGGGGCTACAAAGCCGGATGTGGCGCTTATGAAGGCCCATATGACTGCCGGAAAGAAGATCAAGGCAGCAGGAGGAATCGCCGATTTCAACGACGCGAGGGAGTTTGTCCTCCTCGGCGCTGACCGTCTCGGAACGAGCCGCCTTGTGGAACAGGCGAAAAAGAAAGGGGGAGATTTAGATGCCGAAATATAATCGGATTTTTACGATCGTCATAGATTCCTTGGGAACCGGCGCTATGCCGGATTCCGAAAAGTTTGGTGACATGGGTGTGGATACCTTGGGACATATCGCGGAACACATGAAGGGGTTTCATATCCCGAATCTCCAGAAGCTTGGAATCGCGAACTTAAGACCATTAAAGGGGGTTGCCCCGGTGGAAAAGCCGACGGGCCGCTTCACAAAGTTCTCCGAGGCCAGCAACGGCAAGGACACCATGACCGGACACTGGGAGATGATGGGGATCTACACGACGAAACCGTTCAAGACCTTCACGGATCACGGTTTCCCGGAGGAGCTGATCGACGAGCTGGAAAAACGCACCGGTCACAAAGTAATAGGAAATAAGAGCGCCAGCGGAACCGCGATCCTGGACGAACTGGGAGAGGAAGAGATCGCTACCGGTCACATGATCGTGTACACATCTGCCGATTCCGTCCTTCAGATCTGCGGAAATGAGGAGACATTCGGACTTGACGAGCTGTACCGCTGCTGTGAGATCGCTAGGGAGATCACGATGAAGGAAGAGTGGCGTGTGGGCCGCGTCATCGCGAGACCTTATGTCGGAAAGAAGAAAGGCGAATTTGTCCGCACCAGCAACCGCCACGATTATGCGTTAAAGCCGACAGGAACGACGGCGCTCGATATCTTAAAGGACAACGGGTACGATGTGATTTCCGTCGGAAAGATCCGTGATATCTTCGACGGACAGGGCATCACGGAGGCATTCCGATCCAAGAGCTCCGTCCATGGAATGGAACAGACCATCGAGATCTGCAAAGATAAGGATTTCAAGGGACTCTGCTTTGTGAATCTCGTGGATTTCGATGCCCTCTGGGGCCACAGGAGAAATCCGGTGGGATATGGGGAAGAGCTGGAGCGCTTTGATGCGAAGCTTGGCGAACTCCTTGAAAACCTCCGGGAAGGTGATCTTTTGATGATCACGGCGGATCATGGAAATGATCCGACTTACACGGGAACAGACCATACGAGAGAAAAGGTTCCGTTTATTGCCTACTCCCCGTCTATGAAAGAGAAGGGAATGTTTGAGGAACAGAAGACCTTTGGTGTCATCGGCGCGACGGTGCTCGATAACTTCGGGCTTAAAAAAGCGGAGAATATGATCGGGGAGTCGATCTTAAAAGAATTAGAATGATCGGGATCTGCCTGAGATCTGCGTGGATCCGATAGTTTCGTGGAGCAGGTAAAATAGAATAAAAAAGGAAGATCCGCATCCCCGGTATCCGGGAAATGTGGATCTTCCTTTTATGTTCAGACAGAAGTGCGAGACTTATTCTGCGCCGAGTTTCGTTTTTACATCCTCGATGGACATGTTCTTCTCTTTTACGATCGCGTATAATTCAGCCATTTCTTTGGCCTCGATCTGTTTTTCAATGTCCTTTTTCTGAGTTCTTAATGCTTTTAATTTCTGCTCTGTCTCTTCGATAGAAGCAAGGACCTCATTTAAAAGATCCTGCGGAGCAACGTCAGTCTTCTTTCTTCCTCTTGGCATAATTACAATCCCTCCTGTGCAGGTTCATATTATTGGAATCCGCGAATCGGATTCTTATACACTATACTATAAACAAGATGTATTGGGAATGCAAGAGAAAAATAGGAGATGTCAGTCTTTTTTTTAAATCGTGTAGATAGAACAGGAAAAATCCATTACAAAAAAATTTCAAAAAACTGTTGACAATTTCGAAAAAATAGGTTAAACTGTCAAAGCAATCGCGCTTGACGGAAACGTCAGACGGAAGCAATGGGGTCTTAGCTCAGCTGGGAGAGCATCTGCCTTACAAGCAGAGGGTCATAGGTTCGAGCCCTATAGGCCCCATTTATATGAAAATACATATGTTATGGCGGAATAGCTCAGTTGGCTAGAGCACACGGTTCATACCCGTGGTGTCGAGAGTTCAAATCTCCCTTCCGCTACTATGGCGGAATAGCTCAGTTGGCTAGAGCACACGGTTCATACCCGTGGTGTCGAGAGTTCAAATCTCCCTTCCGCTACGATTGAAAATCCCGGGAATCTGAGAAGGTTCCCGGGACTTTTTCGATTATAATAATTTTTCTGAAATTTTCTGCTGTACCAAACAGAAAAGAACATCTGCAATGATCCTGCAAACATATGAAAGGCTCTGTTGGTGTCTGGATTTTCACTTAAAAGATTCCCGGTAATACTGTCGCAAGATAATATCCGACCCAGAATGATGCTGAATTCGCGATAAACGAATAGAGAACAAAGTCACCGTTTTCCTTTTTGGGGGACACTCTCTTCAAAAACCTGCAATACAGACCTGCCTCCAGCGCAAAGACTATGACCTCGAAAAAGACATAGCTTGTGATAAAGGCCAACGGACCGGCATTGTAATGAATGATATTGAGAAGCAGATTTAAGAGAAGCTGCGTCGTGATATTTACAAGCGCAAGGATCTGCAGCTGCTTTTTCTGCCGGAAGCCGAATAACAGCCCGACGACCATTTCAATTGCGATCGTAAGAAGGATACGGACCGCGAGCGATAAAAGCTCCATCCGATAATTATAGGAACGATACGCGTTGATCCGCTCGTTTGTGCTCAGGTCCTCATTGTATTCCACGGATCCGATCCAGACGCCCTCCATGTCAACGGTGTAATAAGTATCAAATGCATAACGCTCATAGCTTCCGCTTGATACAAAGGTCCCGGTTTCCGGATAATACAGGAGGATCTTAAAATCCTCCGGTGGATAATAGGTCCAGGCGATCTCACCGGTTTCGCTTACCGTCCAGCCCCTCTGAAGGAAATAATATCCGTCAGGATCCTTGTAATCTACAAAAGCTTTCCAGATGTTCCGGTCAAGATCATAGAGCTGCTCATTTCTGGCGGTGCCGTCCCAGACTTGTGCAGGTCCTGTACATTTCTCCTTTGAAAGCAGCGTGCCATAGCACAGATCATCGCTCATATTTTTGAACTGGATGCGCACCGAGGGCTTTGGACCCATATCAGCTTTCGCGGTGATCGGAAGTGCTGTGACTGCAAAGATCATGCAGAACAGCAGCATGAAAAGCCCGACATACATTCTTTTTTTCATACCAGGAACCTCCTTTCAGAGCTTGGATTCATAAAAATCAATTATCTTTGCCCTTTGTATCTGCTTTTATTATAATTGACCCCAATATTGTCTGACAAGAAAGAGATGTTTACTATTTTCTTACGTTTTGGCGCGGATGTGTCCGGTACACGGGTAGGGATTTTGCTGATTTGGAATGCGAAGCATCGGCAAAATCAGCTGTTGTCTGCGCATGGCATGAACAGGAATGTATCGCAGTGCACATGCATGAAGTTTAGAAAAAATTTAGCCTTTTTTTAGCGGTTATGTGATATACTATAATCTATATCGTATGCCATATGGCACTGACATGGTCAGAATGCATATGGCTGCACGGAAAATTCTGAACATATAAGATTCGGAGGACGTTATGTATCAGTTTATCGTAAATCCCGGTGCCGGTGCTGGAAGAGGATACCGGATCTGGAAACGACTGGAACATCAGCTGGAAATGAACAGTCAGGAATACCGTGTCTTTTTTACGGAACATCAAGGGGATGCGGCGGAGATCGCGAGAGTACTGACGGCGGAAAAGGATGAAGCGAAGGTGATCGTGATCGTCGGCGGCGAAGGTACCTACAATGAGGTCTTAAACGGTGTCTCCTTTAAGGGACTCCTGACCTTCGGCTATGTCCCGGTGGGATTCCGGAATGCACTCTCGAAGGGATTCCAGTCTTTCTGGAAGGTGGACCGTCAGGCGAGGCGGATCCTTCACCCGAAATATTACAGGATGCTGGACTATGGCGTTATCACGTTCGGAAACGAGGAGATCGTGAGCCGCAGATTTGCCGGACGCTGTGGGATCGGACTCGACGCGGCACTGTGCCACAATCTCTTATGCTGCCCTGTGAGAAACCAGATGACGAGGCTTCATCTGACAAAAATCCTTCGTTTTGGGATCGGATTAAAGCAGCTTTTTCTTGCAAAGCCGACAAAAGGATATATTTTGCTTGACGGGACGCAGAAAGTGGAGTTTAATCATATATATTTCATCACGTTTATGGTACGCCGGGAAGAGAAGAAAAAGAAGAACGGCGGGATTTTAAATGATGACGGAAAAATGACCGTTTACGTTGGAAACAGTGCGAGAAAGACGAAGATGATCCCGATCTTAAGAGACCTTGTGATGGGGGTCCGGAGAAAAGAGCGGGGGATCCGTGTCTTTGAGTGCAGTGAGGCGGAGATCCACCTTGCGCGCCCGTTGGCGGTCCACGTGGACGGTGAGAGCTGTATGTGTCAGGAGAATCTGGCGGTGCGCTGTATCCCGAAACGGATGCGCGTGATCGGCTCATAATAGAAACAGGAGGAGATTCTATGAGAATCGGACAGGGATATGATGTACATCGTCTCGTAGAAGGAAGAAAGCTGATTATTGGAGGCGTGGACATTCCCTATGAAAAAGGACTTTTGGGTCATTCTGACGCAGATGTCCTTCTTCATGCTGTGATGGACGCACTTTTGGGGGCCGCCGCCCTCGGCGATATCGGCCAGCACTTCCCGGATTCGGACGAGAGATATAAAGGGATTTCCAGTATCGCGCTTTTAAAGGAAGTCGGGAAGATCCTGCAGGAAAACGGATATATGATCGAAAATATCGATTCCACCGTGATCGCCCAGAGGCCGAAGCTTTTGCCGTACCGCCCGCAGATGGCGGAAAATATCGCGGCGGCGTTAGGAATCGAAAAAGAACAGGTAAGCGTGAAAGCGACGACGGAAGAAGGGCTTGGATTTACCGGTACCGGGGAGGGGATCTCCGCTCAGGCGATCGCCCTTTTAAGTTCGGTGGCGGATTACGCGCCGGAGGACCGCGTTGGAATTATTTCCGGTGGATGCGGGGGCTGTCCGGGCTGTAGACAGCAGCAATAAATGAATGCGGAAGTAAGCGCCTGTTTACTTTGATGATAGTAAAAGTGCATTACGCAAAGCTGCATGGCAGAAAAATTCGGACAGAAAGATATATGAAGGAGCTTAAGTTATGAAGATCTACAATACACTCACAAAGAGAAAAGAAGAGTTCGTTCCGGTGGAGCCGGGAAAAGTAAAAATGTATGTGTGCGGACCGACCGTCTACAACTTTATCCACATCGGAAACGCGAGACCGATGATCGTATTTGATACGGTAAGACGGTACTTTGAATATAAAGGATACGATGTAAATTATGTATCCAACTTTACGGATGTCGATGATAAGATCATCAAAAAAGCCATCGAGGAGAGCGTTGATGCAGAGACGATCTCCAAGCGCTACATCGCCGAGTGCAAAAAGGATATGGAAGGCATGAATATCGAGCCGGCAACAAAGAACCCGCTGGCGACAGAAGAGATCTGCGGCATGCTGAATATGATCAGCACTCTGATCGAAAAAGGTTACGCCTATGTGGCTGCTGACGGAACGGTTTATTACAGTGTCCGGAAATTTAAAGATTACGGAAAGCTTTCCCATAAGAATCTTGACGATCTCCAGTCCGGATTCCGTGAGATCAAGGTAACCGGTGAGGAGGGCAAGCAGGATCCGAACGACTTCGTTCTCTGGAAACCGAAAAAAGAGGGAGAGCCGTACTGGGAGTCTCCGTGGTGCGAGGGCCGTCCGGGCTGGCACATCGAGTGTTCCGTTATGGCAAAGAGATACCTCGGCGACGAGATCGATATCCATGCAGGCGGTGAGGACTTAATTTTCCCGCATCATGAGAACGAGATCGCCCAGAGTGAGGCTGCAAACGGAAAGCCCTTCGCGAAATACTGGATGCACAACGCGTTCTTAAATATTGATAATAAGAAAATGTCAAAATCTCTCGGAAACTTCTTTACCGTCCGTGAGATCAGCGAAAAATACGATCTTCAGGTGCTCCGTTTCTTTATGCTGAGCGCACATTACAGAAGTCCGTTAAACTTCAGTGCGGACCTAATGGAAGCCTCCAAGAACGGTCTTGAGAGAATCCTCACCGGTATGGAAAAGCTCCGTGAGGCGGAGGCAAAGGCAACCGGCGGCACAATGACAGCGGAAGAACTGGAAAACCAGAAGAAGGCAATGGAGCTTGTCGCAAAGTATGAGGCGGCGATGGATGATGATTTCAACACCGCGGACGCGATCTCCGCGATCTTCGAGCTCATCAAGCTCTCCAACTCCACAGTCTCCGGGGCAAGCACAAAGGAGTATGTTTCCTGGATGAAGAATGAGATCCAGAGACTCTGCGACGTAATGGGGATTATTACAGAAAAGAAGGCGGAAGTCCTTGACTCTGAGGTGGAGGACCTGATCGCCCAGAGACAGGCAGCGAGAAAGGCAAAGAACTTTGCCCTTGCCGATGAGATCAGAGGAAAACTTCTCGACATGGGAATCGTCCTCGAGGACACAAGAGAGGGCGTAAAATGGAAGAGAGCTTAATGCTTTTAAAGGAAAAATTCCACTTAAAGGATACGGATGCAGGTCAGTACTCTCCGCTTGTGCTCGCCTATCTCGGTGATGCGGCTTACGAGATCCTGATCCGTACCATCGTGGTCAGCGAGGGAAATATGCAGGTGAATAAGCTTCACAGGAAGTCTTCGGCTCTTGTGAAGGCTGCAGCCCAGGCAGAATTCCTGATGGCCATTGAGGGTGACCTTACCGAGGAGGAGCATGCGGTCTACAAACGGGGAAGAAACGCGAAGTCTTTCTCTATGGCCAAGAATGCAACGATGAAGGACTACCGGATGGCGACAGGCTTTGAGGCTCTGATGGGATATCTTTACCTGTCCGGAAGAACGGAGCGAATGGTGGATCTTGTGGCACTGGCGATGACAAAGACCGGAAAAGCAGTGTCCGGAGATACGGAAAAACAGAAAGAGGAGAACTCCGATGAGATATGAAGAACTGACGATAGAAGGGCGCAACGCTGTTTTGGAGGCGTTCCGCTCCGGAAAGACCATCGACCGGCTGTTTGTCCTTGACGGCTGCCAGGACGGTCCGGTGCGCACGATCGTGAGAGAGGCGAAAAAGCATGATACGATCGTAAATTTTGTCCCGAAGGAACGCCTGGATTCCATGTCTGAGACGGGACATCATCAGGGTGTGATGGCGTATGCCGCTGCTTACGAGTACGCGGAGGTGGAAGATATCTTAAAGATCGCGGAAGAGAAGGGCGAGCCGCCGTTTTTATTCCTGCTTGACGGAATTGAGGATCCGCACAACCTTGGAGCGATCATCCGTACCGCGAACCTTGCGGGCGCTCACGGAGTGATCATTCCGAAACGCCGCGCGGTGGGACTTACCGCGACGGTTGCGAGAACCTCCGCAGGTGCGTTAAACTATACGCCGGTCGCAAAGGTCACCAACATGGCGGCAACGATCGAGGATTTAAAGAAACGCGGCATCTGGTTCGTCTGCGCCGATATGGGCGGAGAGAGCATGTACCGTTTAAACCTCACCGGACCGATCGGTCTTGTGATTGGAAATGAGGGGGAGGGCGTGAGTCGTCTCGTGAAGGAGAAATGCGATATGATCGCGTCGATCCCGATGAAGGGCGATATCGATTCCCTGAACGCGTCCGTTGCGACAGGTGTTCTCGCGTATGAGATCGTGAGACAGAGACTGGCGAAGGCATAGGATTTATAATTTTACTTATGATAAAAAGACCTGCGGAGAGGAGTTCCGTAGGTCTTTTTTATTCGAGGAGGATTTCCTTCATAATAAACATTTGTTCCGGTCAGCCCGGTCGTCCTGAGTGAGTGAGCATCATTGTCGCGTTCACGTCTTTTTCGTAACAGGAATTTCCTGTAACACGAAAAAAGGCTTCCCGGATATTCCGGAAAGCCTCATGGTTTAAGCTGCCTAGCAGATTTGAACTGCCGACCTCCGCCTTACCAAGGCGACGCTCTACCAGCTGAGCCAAGGCAGCGAACACATTTACTGTGTTTTTCGAACCTCCAATATAGTATCATGGATCAACAGGTTTGTCAACGATAAAAACAAAAAAATTTGAATAAATTTTTCATACAAAAAGATCAATTCCTCGGAAAGCCCATGGAGGGTAAAGCGGTTAGTGCTCCGCGCACTTGAAGCGGGGGAATGCTTATCTGCGTTCAAACACGTGCAGGGAACACTTTCCGTTCTGCTTTCATATTTTGTAGTAAAAAAGATATTGAGGTGTTAATATGCCAGAGAATCCAACATCAATGCCGGAACCGTCGGGAGAGAATACGGCGGAGGTCGTAGCCGGGAAGAATGACGCAAATGTACCGGAGACACCGGCCGAGCCATTAGGAGGAGTTTTTGTTTATCCGGGAGACGATGATCTTGCGGGGATCCCTGTGCCGCCCATCGCTTCACCGGGCGGAAGACCTGTTTATCCCGGAGATGACGATCTCGCTGGAATCCCGACGACACCGGTCGCGCCGTCTGGCGGACGCCCCGTCTATCCCGACAATACCATCGGACGCCCGGGCTTTCCGACGATTTCTTTTCCGGTCACATATCCGACGGTCTCAGGAGAAAATTACTACAGCAGAGTCCGGTTTTTAAATGCCAGCACATCAGGCCGAACTCTGGACGTCTATATCGATGGCCGGAATATCTTCTCCGGTTCTGAATTTGCCACGATTTCTTCTTATATCCGCGTGACGGACGGATTCCACACCGTCACTGTGCGCAGGACCAACGGTCAGATCTATTATCAGCAGACGATTGCCTTTGTGTCCGGTGAGAGACTCACGATGGTGATCTTAGACACGGTTTCCGGAGTGTCCCTGACCCGTGTTTCCGACATGGGCTGCACGAACGTTCCGGCAGGTTACGGCTGTCTCCGTGTAGCGAACATGTCCTACGCGGGATCCAGCTACGATGTGCGGACCTTCAACAACCAGACAGCATTTGCGGGGATCGGATACAAGGAAGTGACGAGCTATAAACAGACATCCAGCGGAACCTATACCTTCTTTGTGACAGGTTCCCAGTATGCAGTTTCAGCCTTAGGCGAGCTTCCGGTCCTTGTCCTTTCCTCCATCGTCGGCGTTTCCTGTCCGACCTGCACTGTGGCGAATCCGCTTCTCACCTTCAACGTCAACGTCCGTGCTGGAAGAGCCTACACCTGCTATATTATCGGAAATCCGTGGTCCGGTCTCTTCCGGGCGTATGTCCTCGAGGACTGAAGCGTGTTGCGGCAGGATTGCATTATTTGTAAAAATCGTCTATAATTTGCGTAATAGATAAAAGGAATGTGCCTTACGCATTCCGGCACCGGGAGCAGCCGTGGATAGAATGAGCAGACGGACAGGGGCGGGAAATGCCAGTCTGCTTTTCTTTCCGGATGCTGCCGGAAAGAAAATACAGGTACGGGAAAAAGGAGTATTATGAAGAAAAATTACGAAATGGACATGTGCAGCGGTCCGATCCTCGGAAAACTGCTCACCTTTACGATTCCGCTGATCTTTTCCGGAATCCTGCAGCTTCTGTTCAACGCTGCGGATGTGATCGTTGTGGGACGTTTCGCGGGTAGCCAGTCTCTGGCGGCGGTGGGTTCCACAACGGCGCTGATCAACCTGATGATCAATATCTTTATCGGACTGTCCGTGGGTGTCAATGTCATCGTGGCGAGATATTATGGAGCGAAGCGGGAAAAAGACGTGCAGGATACGATCCACACGGCCATGGCACTCAGCATCGTTAGCGGTCTTTTTCTGATCATTGTGGGTCAGCTTCTCTCGAGGCCAATGCTGGAACTCATGGGAACTCCGGACGATGTGATCGATAAATCTACGATTTATATGCGGATCATCTTTATCGGCATGCCTGCGAATATGATCTACAACTTTGGAAGCGCGATCCTCCGCGCGGTGGGAGACACGAAGCGCCCGCTGTATTTCCTTACGGCGGCGGGCGTGATCAATGTGGTCTTAAACCTCTTTTTTGTGATCATGTTCCAGATGGATGTGGCGGGAGTTGCTCTGGCGACCGCGATCTCTCAGGCGATCTCGGCGTGTCTGGTGATCCTTTGCCTGATGGAGAGCGAGGGCGGTCTGAAGCTTCATTTAAAAGATCTGAAGATCCACCGCTCAAAATTCCGTCAGATCATTCAGGTAGGCCTTCCGGCGGGGATGCAGGGCGCAGTATTTTCTATTTCCAATGTTCTGATCCAGTCCTCTGTCAATTCCTTCGGTTCTGTCGCAATGGCAGGAAATACGACATCCCAGAATATTGAGGGATTCATCTATAACGCCATGAATGCGGTTTATCAGGCAAACTTAAGCTTCACGAGCCAGAACTTCGGCGGCAAAAAGTATTCGAGGATCAACCGGATCATGGTTACCTGCCTCGGCGTTGTGACGGCAGTGGGACTCGGGATGGGAATCCCGGCTTATCTTTGCGGACATGCCCTGATCCGGATCTATTCCTCAGACCCGGAGGTCATTGTATACGGAATGAGAAGACTTGTGGTCTTTGGAACGACATATTTCCTCTGTGGGATCATGGATACGATGGTGGGCAGCATCCGCGGTCTCGGATACTCCGTTATGCCGATGTGCGTCTCCCTTCTGGGAGCGTGTGGACTCCGGATCGTCTGGATCTTTACGGTGTTTCAGGTATACCATAACCTGACAGTGTTATACTTATCCTATCCGTTTACCTGGATCGTCACGGCGACGGCCCATATGATCTGCTTCTATATCGTGAGGAGAAAACTTCCGAGGGAAGATGCGTGATAAACAGCAACGGAAGAATCCAACGAATGCAGATCTGATCAGAAAGGAAACAACAGAATTGAAACGATACAAAAAATACATCACCCCGTATCTCAGCGCCTTCGTGATCGGTCCGCTGATGATGCTCACCGAGGTGGCGGGAGAGGTCATGCTCCCGAAATTTATGTCCATGATCATCAACAACGGTGTCGCGAGTCGAAATGTTGCCTATATCGGAAAGATGGGGACGCTGATGGTCCTGACTGTCCTTTTTATGGCGGTGGGTGGGATTCTCGGCGCCTACTTTTCCGCGAAGGCGTCCATCTCCTTTACCAGTGACATGAGAAACGACCTCTTCAGGAAGGTCCAGCAGTTCTCCTTTGAGAATATCGACGACTACAGCACCGGTTCTCTCGTCACGAGGCTCACGAACGATGTCCAGCAGGTTCAGAATGTCCTGATGATGGGGCTTCGTATGGCGCTTAGAGCGCCCGGAATGTTCCTCGGTGCCCTGATCATGGCGTTTATGATGAATCGTCAGCTTGCGGTCATCATCCTCATCGTGATCCCGCTTCTTCTCGCGGCGATCCTTCTGATCTTAAAGACCGCATTCCCACGCTTTGGGGAGATGCAGAGGAGACTGGATCGTTTGAATTCTGGAATTCAGGAATCCCTGACGAATGTCCGGGTAGTGAAATCCTTCGTCCGGGAGGACCATGAGATCGAAAAATTCAGTAAATTAAATGACGACTTAAAGGAGAGCAGCCTCCGTGCGCTCCGGATCGTGATCGCCACGATGCCGGTGATGATGTTTGCCATGAACGTGACGACACTGGCTGTCGTCTGGTATGGAGGAAATATCATCATTGCCGGAAAGATGCCGGTGGGGGATCTCACTGCGTTTACGACGTATATCGTGCAGATCCTGATGTCCCTCATGATGCTTTCCATGGTATTCTTACAGAGCTCCCGCGCCAGCGCGTCTATGAAACGGATCAATGAGATCTTCGACACAGAGATCGGCTTAAATGATGATCATGCGAAAAATAAGGATAAAAAAGTCACGGAAGGCTGTGTGGAGTTCAAGGATGTAAGCTTTGGCTACGGCGGAGAGAACGGGAGAAAGGATCTCGTTCTGGAAGGAATCTCCTTTACGGCAGAACCGGGACAAACGATCGGGATCATCGGCTCCACGGGAAGCGGAAAGACCTCCCTCGTGCAGCTGATCCCGAGACTCTATGATGTGACCGGAGGCGAAGTCCTTGTCGACGGCGTGAACGTCAAAGAATACTCTTTAAAACACCTGCGGGAGGGCGTCGGCATGGTCCTCCAGAAAAATATCCTCTTCTCGGGAACGATCGAGGAAAATCTCCGATGGGGAAATGAGGACGCGCCGATGGAGGATGTCATCCGGTTCTCGGAGAGCGCCCAGGCAGATCCCTTCGTTAAGACCTTCAAAAACGGATATGATACCGAGATGGGGCAGGGCGGCGTCAACGTCTCAGGAGGTCAGAAGCAGCGTCTCTGTATTGCGAGAGCACTTTTAAAGCACCCGAAGATTCTGATCCTGGATGACTCCACCAGCGCTGTTGACACGGCAACGGAAGCGAAGATCCGGGAGAGTCTCTACCATGATCTCAAGGATACCACAAAGATCATCATCGCCCAAAGAATCTCCTCCGTTCAGGAGACGGATCAGATTCTGGTACTGGAGGACGGAAAGATCATTGGTCACGGAACCCACGAGGAACTTTTAAAGACCTGTGAGGCATACAGCGAGATCTATACGACCCAGATCGGAAATCAGTCCATCAGGGCAGGAGAGGAGGCGGCAGTATGAGTGTCACGAGGGCAGACCGCGAAGCGAGTCTGAAAAAACGATATGCCGGACGCGTGGCAGCCGCACCGAAAAGGAGAGGGATGGGAAGAGGACCGGGACCGGGGGCTCCGAGAGGCGGAGGACGCCCCAAGAGCACGGGAGCGGCCTTAAAGCGCCTGCTGTCCTATCTGGAAGCGGACAGGCTCCGGATGGGGATCGCATTTTTCTGTGTCATTGTAAATACGGTGGCGACACTGACCGGTTCCTATCTGCTGCGCCCGATCATCAACCGATTTATTGCACCGCCGGACGGAAGTCCCGGCAATGTGGCAGGACTTTTTAAAGGGCTGACCATGATGGCATGCGTCTATCTTCTGGGGGTTATCGCAAATTATCTCCAGTCAAGACTGATGTTAGAGGTTGCCCAGAGCGCCCTTGTGCGGATCCGGACAGACCTCTTTACAAAGATGCAGAAGCTTCCGGTGAGATTTTATGATACAAATTCCAACGGGGATCTGATGAGCCGCTTCACAAACGATGTGGACACCATCGGAAATATGCTGAGCAGTACTCTTGTGCAGCTCTTTTCCGGAACCTTAAGCATCATCGGGACCTTGTTCCTCATGCTCTACACGAACATCTGGCTGACAGCCGTGACCCTGATCATGATCCCGCTCATGCTGCGGGCCGGTGGAGAGGTCGCGAAGCGGAGCCAGAAATACTTCAGTGCCCAGCAGTCGGCTCTCGGTGCTTTAAACGGATACATCGAGGAGACCATCACCGGACAGAAGGTGGTAAAGGTCTTCTGTCATGAGGAGATCGCGGAGGAAGAATTTGATATATTAAACAGGGATCTCCGCGAAAAACAGATCCGCGCCCAATTCCTTGGGGGCATGATGGGACCTGTGATGAACAACTTAAGTCAGGTAAACTATTCCCTGACGGCGTGCATCGGCGGGATCCTCTGTGTGGTGAAAAACTTCGATGTCGGCGGGCTCACGGTATTCCTGAACTTTTCGAGACAGTTCTCAAGGCCGATCAACGAGATCTCCATGCAGGTCTCCAACGTGTTCTCAGCTCTCGCCGGAGCGGAGCGCGTGTTCTCCGTGATGGATGAGGAGCCGGAGGCGGCGGATGATAAGGACGCAGTGTCCATGGACGGCATGCGCGGGGAAGTGGTATTAGATCATGTGACCTTTGGCTACAACTCGGACAAGGTCATCTTAAAGAATATCAGCCTCTACGCGAAGCCGGGACAGAAGATCGCCTTCGTGGGCTCCACGGGAGCCGGAAAGACTACGATCACGAACCTTATCAACCGTTTTTACGATATCCAGAGCGGGACCATCACCATCGACGGCGTTGATATCTGCCATATTAAGCGGGACGAGCTGCGCCGCCACATTGCCATGGTGCTTCAGGATACGCATCTGTTTACGGGAACGGTCATGGAAAATATCCGCTACGGAAGGCTTGATGCCACCGACGAGGAGGTCGTTCAGGCGGCGAAGATGGCATCTGCCCATTCCTTTATCATGCGGCTTCCCAGGGGCTATGACACGGTTCTGGAGAGCGACGGCGCGAACTTGAGCCAGGGCCAGAGACAGCTTCTTAATATCGCGAGAGCGGCGGTATCCAGGGCACCGATCCTGATCCTCGATGAAGCGACGAGCTCCGTCGATACGAGAACGGAAAAGCACATCGAGCAGGGCATGGACCGTCTGATGGCAGAACGGACTACCTTCGTGATCGCCCACCGCCTCTCCACAGTGCGGAACGCCAACGCCATCATGGTTCTGGAGAACGGAGAGATCATTGAGCGCGGTGATCATGAAGACCTCCTGAAAGAAAAAGGACGTTATTATCGGTTATATACGGGAATGGCGGAGCTGAGTTAGGACGATCACAGAAGAAAAAACGGGCAGATGAAGAAATCTGCCCGTTTTTTATGTAACAGGAAATTCCGGGGAATTTCCTGTTACATAAAAAGGCACTGCGTATCGATCATACGCACCCAGACAAGCTTTTTCAAATTTTGTAGCAATTCCATAAGAGAGAGCAGAAAAGCGCGGGAGTTAGTTGGTAAAAACTTCATTTTTTAAAGAAATCAGATGTCTGTTTTTGTTCTTTTTTTGATACAAACGCCGAAAACGGCCATTTCTGTTAAAAAGTTAACCGATTTCCAATTGTAGAAAAATTCCAAATATGCTATACTACGGTGTGATGGGTACTATGAAATTTTATAGAAAGAAGGTTTGTTAAATGGGTCTGAGCACATTTATAGGCGGCGTTCATCCTTATGAGGGAAAAGAACTGTCCGCAGATAAGCCGATTCAGGTGATCCAGCCGAAGGGTGAGCTGGTTTATCCTCTCTCCCAGCATATCGGTGCTCCGGCGAAACCACTTGTTGCCAAGGGTGACAAGGTCCTGGTTGGCCAGAAGATCGCTGAAGCAGGCGGCTTCATTTCCGCAAATGTTATCTGTTCCGTATCCGGTACAGTAAAGGGAATCGAACCGCGTCTGGTTGCGAACGGAGCAATCGTACAGTCCATTATCGTTGAGAACGATAACGAGTACACAGCAATCGAAGGTTTTGGCGAAAAACGCGATTACACAAAACTTTCCAAGGAAGAGATCCGGAATATCGTAAAAGAAGCCGGTATCGTAGGTCTCGGCGGCGCAGGTTTCCCGACCAACGTAAAACTTGCACCGAAGGATGACAACGCGATCGATCACATTATCGTAAATGCGGCCGAGTGTGAGCCGTATCTGACAAGTGACTATCGCCTGATGATGGAGCAGCCGGAGAGACTGATCGGCGGCATCAAAGTCATGTTAAGCATGTTCCCGAACGCGAAGGGCGTGATCGGAATCGAGGAGAACAAGCCGGAGGCGATCAAGCTTCTGGAAGGTCTCGTAAAAGACGAGCCAAAGATCACGGTATGTCCGTTAAAGACAAAGTATCCGCAGGGCGGCGAGCGTTTCCTGATCTATGCGGTTACGGGCGGACGCGAGATCAACTCCACTATGCTTCCGGCGGATGCAGGATGTATCGTAGATAACGTAGACACTGTTATTTCTATTTATAACGCTGTCTGCGAGAGCACACCGTTAATTCGTAAGATCATTACCGTTACCGGTGATGCGGTTAAGAATCCGCAGAACTTCCAGGTTCCGCTCGGTATGTGCTACCGGGAGATCCTCGAGGCTGCAGGTGGATTTAAGGAAGAGCCGGAAAAGATGATCTCCGGTGGTCCGATGATGGGACAGGCATTATTCTCTCTGGATATTCCGGTCATGAAGAACTCTTCTGCCCTGACCTGCTTCATAAAAGATCCGGTTGCGGCAAATCTGGAATCTCCGTGTATTCGCTGTGGACGCTGTATCGAGGTATGTCCTGGTCATGTTGTCCCGCAGATGATGATGGCGGCAGCAGAAAGAAATGATCTTGCCCTGTTCGAAAAATTAAATGGTATGGAGTGCTGCGAATGCGGCTCCTGTACTTTCATCTGCCCTGCCCACAGACCGCTGACCCAGGCATTCAAAGAGATGCGTAAGGCAGTCATGGCAGCCAGAAGAAAGAAAGCGTAGGAGGTGTGACAAATGAGTAAATTATTAAACGTATCATCATCCCCTCATGTACGCTGCGGTGTTTCCACAAAGAACCTGATGTACGATGTAGCGATCGCAATGCTGCCGGCTACGATCTGGGGTGTGATGCAGTTCGGTATCCGTTCCCTGATCGTTGTAGTAGCAACGGTTCTTTCCTGCGTACTCAGTGAGTACATTTTTGAAACCCTGATGCACAAGCCGGTTACCATCAGTGATGGCAGTGCCCTTGTCACAGGTATGATCCTTGGATTAAACATGCCGCCGGCAATTCCGTTATGGATGCCGATCCTTGGCGGTGTATTCGCGATCATTGTCGTAAAACAGCTTTACGGCGGACTTGGTCAGAACTGGATGAACCCGGCTCTGGCGGCAAGATGCTTTATGCTGATCTCCTTTGCACAGGCTATGACAAAGTTCACAGACCCGGTAACAGATGCAGTTGCAAGCGCAACTCCTCTTGCGGCGATCAAAGCCGGTGATACATATGATCTTGCAGCAATGTTTATCGGTAAGATCCCGGGAACTATCGGTGAGGTTTCCGTAATTGCCCTTTTAATCGGTGCAGCATACCTGCTCGTTAAGAAAGTAATTACGATCCGCATCCCGGCAGCATATATCCTTTCCTTTGCAGTATTCGCATTTATCTTTGGCCAGCACAATATCAACTACGTGCTTGCTGAGATCTGCGGCGGCGGACTGATCTTCGGTGCATTCTTCATGGCTACCGACTATGTAACAAGCCCGATCACTGCAAAAGGACAGATCGTATTTGGTATCTGCCTTGGTATTTTAACAGGACTGTTCCGTATCTTCGGAAGCGGTGCAGAGGGCGTTTCTTACGCGATCATCTTCTGCAACATGCTTGTTCCGTTGATTGAGAAGGTAACTCTCCCGACAGCATTCGGAAAAGGGGGTAAGAAAAATGGCAGCAAGTAAGTCTGGATTTATGAAAGATGCCCTGATCCTTTGTGCGATCACCCTGGTTTCCGGTTTATGTCTCGGCGTTGTCTATGATGTGACAAAAGCTCCGATCGAGGCGGCTACCATCGCAGCCAACAACGCAACCTACAAACAGGTCCTTCCGGAGGCAGAGAGCTTCGATGATGTGGAAGGTTCCACAGAAAAGATCGCTGAGACAGCAGATGAGATCGCAAATCTCGGCTTCGGCGGCGTTGCGATCGAGTCCGTTCTCGAGGCAAAGGACGCAAGCGGAGCAGTCGTAGGACATGTGATCAACTCCCTGTCTAACGACTCCTATGGCGGAGCTGTCAAGCTCTCTATCGGCTTTGATGCAGACGGCGCCATCACAGGTGTTGGTATCCGTGAGACAAGCGATACTCCTGGTCTTGGCTTAAAGGCGAAAGATGATGACTATAGAAATCAGTACGTTGGCAAGAACTGCGAGAGCTTAAGCGTAACAAAGTCCGGTTCCGCGTCCGACACTGAGATCAATGCCATCAGCGGTGCCACCATCACATCAAACGCTACAACAAACGCAGTCAATGCAGCTTTATACTATCTGCATAACTGCTTAAACTAGGAGGTGGGCATTCATGAATAAATGCGTAGAACGTTTATATAACGGTATTATCAAGGAAAACCCAACCTTCATCCTGATGTTAGGTATGTGTCCGACTCTTGCGACGACAACATCTGCCATCAATGGTCTCGGCATGGGACTTTCCACAACAGCCGTACTGATGTTTTCCAACCTGCTGATCTCTGCACTGCGTAAGATCATTCCGGACAGAGTCCGTATTCCGGCCTTCATCGTAGTCGTAGCCAGCCTGGTTACAGTCGTACAGCTCTTAATGCAGGGCTACGTTCCGTCCCTGTATGCATCTTTGGGTATTTATATCCCGCTTATCGTTGTTAACTGTATCATCCTTGGCCGTGCAGAGTCATATGCCTGCAAGAACGGTCCGGTTGAATCTTTCTTCGATGGTCTTGGTATGGGACTTGGATTCTCCCTTTCCCTTACCGTCATCGGTATGTGCCGTGAGCTCTTCGGTGCAGGTGCGATCTTCGGACACACCGTTATTCCGGAAGCTTACCACATTTCCATCATCATCCTTGCACCGGGTGCTCTGTTCACTCTGGCTATGCTTTCCGCGATCCAGAACAAGCTCCGTCTTCCATGCGCGACAAACGGCGACGCACCGAAGTCTGACCTTGTATGCGGCGGTAACTGCGCAAGCTGTGCAGGCTGTGTCAGCATGACAAACCATGCTGCTCTCGCTGAGAAGAAGGCAGAGGAAGCAGCAGCTGCAGCGGCAGCAAAGAAGGCAGCAGCAGAGAAGGCTCTCGCAGCTAAGAAGGCAGCTGAGGCTGCAAAAGCGGCAGAGGCAGCTAAGACTGAAGCAGCAGACGCCGGCAAAGAAAATTAAGGAGGAAATGGAGAAATGAAAGAACTTTTATTGATCGCCATCGGTTCTGCCCTGGTGAATAACGTTGTTTTAAGCCAGTTCCTCGGTCTTTGCCCGTTCCTTGGTGTATCCAAGAAAACAGAGACAGCAGCTGGTATGGGCGCTGCAGTCGTATTCGTTATTACGATCGCGTCTGCCTGCACAAGCCTTGTTTATGATTTCGTTCTCGTAAAGCTCCATATCGAGTATTTACAGACGATCGTATTTATCCTTGTAATCGCGGCTCTGGTTCAGTTCGTTGAGATGTTCTTAAAGAAGAACATGGTGAGCCTTTATGAGGCACTCGGCGTATACCTTCCGTTAATTACAACAAACTGTGCGGTTCTCGGTGTTGCGCTGACAAACGTACAGAAGAGCTACAACTTCATTCAGAGTGTCGTAAACGGTATCGGTATTTCCGTTGGATTCCTGATCGCCATCGTCCTGCTTGCAGGTATCCGTGAGAAGATCGAGCACAATGATGTGCCGCACGCTTTTCAGGGATCTCCGATCGTTCTGATCACAGCAAGCTTAATGTCGATCGCTCTCTTCGGATTTTCCGGAATGATTTAAGGAGGAACGAGAGATGAACATGACAGGCATTATCATCGCTGCTGCGGTTGTCGGTATCGTCGGTATCGTCATCGGCGTACTCCTTGGAATCGCCAGCGAGAAGTTTAAAGTAGAAGTAGACGAGAAGGAAATTCTGGTTCGTGCAGAGCTTCCGGGCAACAACTGCGGCGGCTGCGGTTACGCAGGCTGTGACGCTCTTGCAAAAGCAATTGCAGAGGGCAAGGCAAAGGTTGACCAGTGTCCGGTCGGCGGCGCTCCGGTAGGAGAAAAGATCGCTGCGATCATGGGCGTTGAAGCTGGTTCCGCTGAGAAGAAGGTTGCATTCGTAAAATGTAAAGGTACCTGCGATAAGGCAACTGTGAAATACAACTACTATGGTATTGACGACTGCCATAAAATCGCAGATGCAGTTCCGGGCGGCGGCTCCAAGGGATGTACCTTTGGATGTCTCGGTTCCGGAAGCTGTGTAAAGGCATGTCAGTTTGACGCGATCCATGTTGTAAACGGTGTTGCCGTTGTCGACAAGGAGAAGTGCGTTGCCTGTGGTAAGTGCGCAGAGGCTTGTCCGCGTCACCTGATCGAGCTCGTTCCGTATAAGGCAAACCACCTTGTACAGTGCAGCTCCCACGACAAAGGACCGGCTGTCAAGAAGGTCTGCGAGGCAGGCTGTATCGGATGTACGCTCTGCACAAAGCAGTGTGAATTCGATGCGATTCATATGGATAACAACGTTGCTGTGATCGATTACACAAAGTGTACCGGCTGCGGCAAGTGCGCGGCGAAGTGCCCGGCACATGTTATTATCTGATTGGGTAACAACATATAGAAAAGACCCGCGGAAGGCAGAAATGCTTTCCGGCGGGTCTTTTTTTGTGTAATAGGAGATTACGCGGAATTTCCTATTACACAAAAGGCACTAACGAGCCAATGATACACACTCGCGTGAAGATGTAGATTGTCGTAGGAGACTGCACCTTGGCGCATTCTTTATTATTTTCGCTAAAGAGATTTGTATGATCAGGACAGTTGGGAGAGGAGTATTTGAAAAAAGATCCCAGAGAAGTTCTCATATAGAATTCCCTGGGATTATGCTTTTGTTTGTTCTGGGTTTAAATCAGATTGACCGGGGTCAAATCAGAATATATTGCCTACTGGATCGTTGTGCCGCCTTTACCGGCTAAAGCGCTCTTTGCACCGTCAAGGGAAGTGATGATCGCGCGCCGTCCTTTTCCTGCGTTGATGAAGTCGATGGAGCTTTCAACCTTCGGCAGCATGGAACCTGTCTTAAAATGGCCTTCCTCGGCATAGCGGGCTGCGTCAGCCGTTGTCATCTTATCGATGTTGATCGGGTGATCACTGCCGTAATTTAATACGACATTCGAAACACCTGTGATGAACATCAGGACATCAGCGTCAAGTTCCTTCGCGAGAAGTCCGGCTGCGCGGTCTTTCTCGATCACAGCGCTGGCACCCTTTAAGTGGGAGCCCTGTTCCATAACCGGGATTCCGCCGCCGCCTGCAGCGATCACCGGCTGGTCAGCATCAGCGAGAGCGCGGATCGCGTCGATCTCAACGATTGCGACCGGCTTCGGAGCCGCAACGATACGGCGGTAGCCGTCGCCTTCCTTCACAACGAAGTTACCCTTTGCCTCTTCCTCTTTTGCCTCCTCGGCGTTCATCACACGTCCAACCACCTTCAGCGGAGTGTAGGAGGACTCATCGTACGGGTCAACTGTAACCTGTGTTAAGATCGTAGATACAGCCTTGTAAATGCCACGTTTGATAAGCTCGGAGCGGAGAGCGTTCTGGAGATCGTAGCCGATATATCCCTGGCTCATTGCGGAGCAGACGGACATCGGAGCCGGAGTGTAACCTTCATGATTTTTCGCAAATTCATTTAACGCGGTGTGGATCATACCGAGCTGCGGAGTATTTCCGTGGGTGATCACAACCTGCCAGCCGTCCTGAATAAAATCAGCGATGGCTTTCGCTGTTTTTGTAACGGCTGTCTTCTGCTCCGGAAGGTTCGTTCCGAGAGCGTCATGTCCAAGTGCTAAAACAAGTCTTTTCTTTGCCATATCGAATCCCTCATTTCTATTACATACCGATATCGTTGGGGCAGATCTGCTTAAAGGGGAGCCGCGGATAAGTTTTCTCCGCGGACCGGTACAAAACGGTCTGCGCCCACGTATTTTCAGATATTTTACCATATATTGAGGAATTAGGGAAGAAAAAACTCAAAGTTTTATGGTTTGACACATATAAAAATTTTCCGAACTGAAAATTTTGCATGACACCACGGTGGCAGCAGCCGAATGTACTCTGTACGTTACTGTACACGGGTAGGAATTTTCTGCACTGAAAATTCCGTACGATACACTTCTGGTAGCAGATTTTGCCGATTTGGAATGCGAAGCATCGGCAAAATCACGTTACTGTACACGCATGCGTGTACAGTAACCTCTGTACCGGAATGAAAGAGAATCGAAAGAAATAATTTTTTGCTTTTTCAGATAATTTATGCTAAAATAAGAACAACTGAGTCGAAAATCGCTGCCGTCCGTGTTCCACACAGCCGGTAACGAAAAACTTCCCATCTGGGGAACGTAAGGAGGAAACAATTTTGAAGCTGTTATCGATAGCAATTCCGTGCTATAATTCAGCGGCGTATATGGAAAATTGTATCAAGTCTCTGCTTCCGGGCGGAAATGAAGTGGAGATCCTGATCGTGGACGACGGTTCCACAAAAGACAATACGGCCGAGATCGCTGACCGCTATGAGAAAGAATATCCGGGGATCTGCAAGGCGATCCATCAGGAGAACGGCGGCCACGGAGCTGCCGTCAATGCCGGTTTAAAGGCCGCTTCCGGAATCTTTTTCAAGGTCGTGGACAGTGATGACTGGGTCAATGAGCAGGCATACAGACAGGTGCTTGACACCCTGCGCCGCTTCGTCTACGGAAAAGACACCCTCGATATGCTGATCACAAACTTTGTCTATGAGAAACAGGGCGCAAGACACAAGAAGGTCATGAGCTACAAGTTAGCGCTTCCGAAAGATGAGCTCTTTAGCTGGAACGATGTGAAGGTGTTCGTAGCAGGACAGTATATCCTGATGCATTCCGTGATCTACCGCACCGAGCTCTTAAGGGACTGTAAGCTGGAACTCCCGGAGCACACGTTCTATGTGGACAATATCTTTGTCTACGAGCCGCTCCCGCATGTACATACGATGTACTATCTTGATGTGAACTTCTACCGCTACTTTATCGGCCGCTCGGACCAGTCTGTCAACGAACAGGTCATGATCGGAAGGATCGATCAGCAGATCCGTGTGACGAAGCTGATGCTTGGCTACTACGATGTGACAAAGATCCAGAACCGGAAGCTCCGCCACTATATGGTCCGCTATCTGGAGATCATGATGGTCGTCTGCTCGATCCTTGCGATCAAGTCCGGCAGTGAGGAGAATATGGAAAAGAAAAAAGCGTTGTGGGAAGAACTGAAAAAATCCAATCCGGCGCTCTATCTGCGACTCCGCTGGGGCTTCCTGGGACAGGGCATGAACCTTCCGGGAAAAGGCGGAAGATCCCTCTCCATCGCGGGATATAAGATCGCGCAGAAGTTTTTCGGATTTAACTAAATGCCGGGAGATGGATCGAGATCAATGGAAAGTGGTACTACTTCAACCCGATCCCGGACGGAACAAAAGGCATCCTCTACGCAAACCGCAGGACTCCGGACGGCTGGTTTGTGACAGAGGACGGAAACCGGTACGGAAAGAGCAGGTAGTTTCCGGTGTGGTAAGAAGGAAACAGAGGGGAAAAAGATACGGCTGAATTGATGATAGTACACGAGCGTGCCTATGTAAAATAAGCACGCTCGTATAATTTACGCGAAGAACGATCCAAAGTCCGCGCATGCGTGAGACCGTGGCGACTATTGCGATGACAAGGGGAAACTCGCGAAACGTGTTTTCACTTGTTTTACTTTCCAAGAACAATTTTCACGATCAGCACCGTCACTACGCAGATCATCACCGGCCGGATGATCTTCGCGCCGTTTTTGATGGCGAAGCCGGCACCGATATAGTTTCCGAGAACGTTGCTTACGGCACACGGGATCGCGATCATGTAGAACACATTTCCGGAAAGGATATAGGAGAGAAGCGCTGTGTAGTTGGAAACGATCAACGTGAGCTTCGCGTTTCCGGAGGCAGTGCGGACATCATATTTTAAAAGAAACGTGAAGAGCAGCATGGCGATTGTGCCGCCGCCTGGTCCGTAGAGGCTGTCGTAAAGGCCGATGGTCATTCCGATAAAGAGGGCGCGGAGCACATTCGGCAGAATCAGCGGTTTTTTCGTATCGGTATAGTTCCAGGCATTCTTCATAAAGACCACGAGGACCGCGGTGAGTGGAAGCAGTACCATTAACATCGAGCGGATCTGTTCCTCTTTGAGGTAAAAGATGATCCTTGTTCCGAGCATGGAGCAGAGGAACGAGGTCACTGCGCTGATCAGTGTGATCTTAAGGTCGAGACAGCCATTTTTAAAGTATTTCCATGCCGCCACGGTGCTTCCGAAGGCGCACTGGAACTTGTTGCAGCCGTAAACATAGTAGATCGGCATTCCGCACATCATATAAGCCGGAAGCGCGATCAGGCCGCCTCCTCCGGCGATAGAGTCGATAAATCCCGCAATGAAGAGGAGCGGGCAGAGCCAGATCAGATTATGGATGTATTCCATGGATATCCCCCTTGTATTTTTGCGGCGGGCAGATGAAAAAATGCTGCAATGCCGCTTTTTCTGATAAAATTCAGGTTGAGACCTGTCCTTCCATACTATATAAGAACTCTCAAAAAGTCAACCGGTTTTCCGGCAGGAGCGCTTCTTTGCGCTGCACACTGCAGCCTGCCTGTCGGTGCGATGAACGCATTTCTGGCAGAATTGAACCGTACAAGACACCTTGACAGAACCGGGATTCTATGGTAAATTTATTGAGTTAAAATGCGTCGAAGAGGAACAGTAAGAGAGAAGACGGGGTACAGAGAACTGCCGGGCGGTGCGAGGCAGAGTCCAGAAGCTTTCCGAACTCGCCTCGGAGCAGCATGCTGAAAGAGCAGGCAGAGCAGCGGGAAAACGAAACGCTGTCTGCGGATATCCTCAGATAGGCATTGCCGGTTTCCGCCGTTATCGGAAAATGAGTGCATACGGGTGAAGCCCTGTATGAAATAGAGTGGTACCGCGTGAGAATCTAAGTCCCCCACGTCTCTATAAAATTATGATAGAGATAGAGGGACTTTTTTGTTGCCCAGAAACCAGAAAAGCGGTCAGGCAATCGAACAGGGTCTGGGAGTTCCCGGATTCCGGTAAATGCAGCGGCGGCAGGCGAAATCCGCGGAGCGTATTTTTGCACCGCCTTCAACGATATGAAATGGAGGAGAAAAGCGTCATGGCACAGTACAACCACACCGCCATTGAGAGCAAGTGGCGTGAGAACTGGGAAAAGAATCCGATCAATGTCAATGATGGAAAGAAAGAGAAGTATTACTGTCTGGATATGTTCCCGTATCCGTCCGGCAGTGGACTTCATGTAGGTCACTGGAGAGGTTATGTAATCTCCGATGTATGGAGCCGTTATCAGTTATTAAAGGGAAAATATGTGATCCACCCGATGGGCTGGGACGCGTTCGGCCTTCCGGCTGAGAACTACGCGATCAAGATGGGGGTTCATCCGGCGATCTCCACAGCGTCAAATATCAAAAATATCAAACGCCAGATCAACCAGATCGCAGCACTCTATGACTGGGATATGGAAGTAAACACGACAGATCCGTCCTTCTACAAATGGACCCAGTGGATCTTCGTACAGATGTTCAAAAAAGGACTCGCATATGAGAAGGAATTCCCGATCAACTGGTGTCCGTCCTGTAAGACAGGCCTCGCGAACGAGGAAGTTGTAAACGGCTGCTGCGAGCGCTGCGGCACACCGGTTACAAAGAAGAATCTCCGTCAGTGGATGTTAAAGATCACAGCATACGCAGACCGTCTTCTGGATGATCTTGACAAGCTTGACTGGCCGGAGAAGGTTAAAAAGATGCAGACAGACTGGATCGGTAAATCCTACGGTGCAGAAGTTGAGTTCCCGGTAAAGGGACGCGACGAGAAGATCACTGTCTACACGACAAGACCGGATACGCTTCACGGCGCAACCTTCATGGTACTCTCCCCGGAGCATAAGCTTGCGAAAGAGCTTGCAACGGATGAGACGAGAGAGGCTGTTGAGAAGTACATCTTCGACGCTTCCATGAAGTCCAACGTAGACCGTCTCCAGGGCAAGGAAAAGACAGGCGTATTTACAGGTTCCTACGCAATCAACCCGTTAAACGGAAAAGAGGTTCCGATCTGGCTGTCCGACTATGTACTTGCTGATTACGGTACCGGCGCTATCATGTGCGTACCTGCCCATGATGACCGTGACTTCGAATTCGCAAAGAAATTCGGTCTCCCGATCATCCAGGTCATCGCTCAGGACGGCAAAGAGATTGAGAATATGACAGAAGCTTACACAGACGCGAAGGGAACCATGATCAACTCCGGTGAGTGGAACGGCATGGAATCCTCCGTATTAAAGAAAGAAGCTCCGCACATCATCGAGAAGATGGGTATCGGTAAGAAGACTGTGAACTACAAGCTCCGTGACTGGGTATTCTCCCGTCAGCGTTACTGGGGCGAGCCGATCCCGATCGTTCACTGCCCGAAGTGCGGAAATGTTCCGGTTCCGGAGGATCAGCTTCCGTTAAAGCTTCCGGAGGTTGAGAGCTATCAGCCGACCGGTACCGGTGAGTCCCCGCTTGCGGCGATCGATTCCTGGGTCAACACGACATGCCCGTGCTGCGGCGCACCGGCAAAACGTGAGACAAACACCATGCCGCAGTGGGCCGGTTCTTCCTGGTACTTCTTACGTTATGTGGACAACAAGAACGATCAGGAACTCGTATCCAAAGAGAAAGCAGACAAGTACCTTCCGGTAGATATGTATATCGGCGGTGTTGAGCATGCTGTCCTTCACCTTCTGTACTCCAGATTCTACACGAAGTTCTTATATGATATCGGAGTGGTAGACTTTGACGAGCCGTTCAAGAAGCTGTTCAATCAGGGTATGATCACCGGTAAGAACGGTATCAAGATGAGTAAGTCCAAAGGAAACGTTGTCTCCCCGGATGATCTCGTAAGAGATTACGGCTGTGATGCGTTGAGAATGTACGAGCTCTTCGTTGGACCGCCGGAGCTTGATGCCGAGTGGGACGACAGAGGAATCGAGGGCGTTGCCAGATTCTTAAATCGTTTCTACAATCTTGTGATGGACAGCAAGGACAAGGATATCAAGGAGACAAAGGAGATGGTGAAGCTCCGCCACAAGCTTGTCTACGATATCGAGACACGTTTCAACCAGTTCAGCCTGAATACGGTCGTATCCGGATTCATGGAGTACTGCAATAAGCTCACAGACGTCGCAAAGAAGGAAGGCGGAATCGACAAGGAGACCTTAAAGACCTTCGTGATCTTACTGGCTCCGTTTACTCCACACCTTGGCGAGGAGCTCTGGAGAGAGCTTGGCGGTACAGACAGCGTATTCCACGCGACCTGGCCGGAGTGCGATGAGGAAGCCATGAAGGACGATGAGATCGAGGTTGCCGTACAGGTAAACGGTAAGGTCAAAGCGGTCATCATGGTTCCGGCTGACATCGCAAAAGAGGACGCGATCGCTGCGGGTAAAGCTGCGGTAGAAGGAAAGATCACCGGAAACATCGTGAAGGAGATCTATGTTCCGAAGAAGATCGTAAACCTTGTTGTAAAATAAAAAGTAATGATTCAGCAGGTCTGCGCATCTGCTGCGTTGATTGCAGTAAAGCATAAGCTTGAATGCAGTGAACAGTTACGATAAATAAGAGCAGCAGTTCAGACATGTGATAGAGACTGGGACCTGCTGCAGCAAATTGAGGCATTGAAAGTCGCTTTCTAAGCAGAAACGGCTTTCAGTGCCTTTTTTGCTTCTGTGAGTCAATAAAGACATATATTCCTCGCACATGTACATAATGTCAAAAAACAGAAAATAAATTATATAAAATAAACAAAATAATCGTAAAACTGTGAATTTAATTGACAATAAGTGACAAATGGTGATATTCTTATTTTATAAATTTTAAGAAGGACAGTGCAGATGAGATACCTGTCTGAAAATAAGAGGGAGGATATGCGAATGAAAAAAAGAACAGCAGCGAGGTCGATGGCGGCACTTATGGGAGCAGCAATGGTGCTCACAGCCTGTGGAGGTGGAAACACTACAGCTCCTACGACAGGTGCTTCTTCCGGAGGAGAGACTCAGACAGCTTCTGAGAGTGCAGAAAGCGGGAAGATCACAAAAACAGATATCGTTGTCGGTCAGGCGTCGGATATTGTTACGCTTGATCCTGCGGGACAACAGGATACGACTTCGGGTGTGCTGATGAAACATGCGTACAGTACGCTTTTGGACGTTGATAATGAAGGAAAGGTGGTTCCGGATCTGGCAGAAAGCTATGAGATGAAGAGCGACACGGAGTATGTGTTTAAACTCCGCGAAGATGCCTGCTTCTGGGACGGCACTCCGGTGACAGCTCAGGATGTTAAATTTTCTCTGGATCGCGCGAAGGGAATGCCGAAGACAAAGTCGAATACCTCAAAGATCGAGGAGGTTACCGTAAATGGGGATCATGAGGTAACGATTAAACTGACAGAGCCGTATGCAGCATTTAAAACAATCGTAACACAGCACAACCTGAGTATCCTTTCAGAGAAAGCCGTGACGGAAGCGGGAGATTCATATGGTGATGTGGATAATCTTCTCGGATCAGGGCCATTTAAGGTAACAGAGTGGGTGCCAAACGATCATTATACTCTTGTAAGAAACGATAATTATTGGGGGGAGATGCCGATCGCAACCTCTATTACCTGTCGTGTGATCCCGGAGGGAAGTGCCCGCACGATCGCTCTTGAAGCAGGAGAGATTGATGTTGTCTGGAGCGTAGATCCGACAGACTGCGCAAATGTAGAGTCAAATCCTGATGTAAAACTTCTTTCGCAGCCGTCAACAGGTATTGACTACGTGGGAATGAACACCCAGAAAGAAAAGTTTTCTGATAAGAGAGTCCGTCAGGCTATCAACTACGCCCTTGATAAGCAGACCTTCGTTGACACGATCATTGAAGGACGCGGTCTTGTAGCAAACAGCTATATCAATGCAGCAATCCCGGGATGGACCGATGAAGTGGAAGCTTATCCGTATGATCCGGAAAAAGCGAAAGAATTGTTGGCGGAAGCCGGATATCCGGATGGATTTGAATGCTCGATTTTTGTAAATGGCGATCTCCGTACTCGTTCTGCACAGATTCTACAGGCTCAGCTTGCGGATGTAGGAATCAAGGTCGACATTTCCACATATGAGTGGGGTGCCCTTCTTGATACTTTAAATGCAGGCGAACACGAAATGTTTCTTCTTGGCTGGTCCAACACGAGCTTTGATCCGGACGGAAGTACCTATCAGTTATTCTATTCCGGAAATCATGGTGCAACCGGAAACCGCGCATTCTTCTCAAATGACAAGGTTGATGAACTGATCCTTTCTGCACAGCGGGAGAGCGAAGAGTCAAAACGTATGGAACTTTACAAAGAACTCCAGTTTGTACTTCATGATGAATCTCCGTGGTGTCCGTTATACTACAAAGAGAATAACGTTGGTGTGCGCGCAGACTTAAAGGGATTTACTCTTCATGCAGGCGCACAGCATTATCTTGGTAACTGCCATTACGAAGAATAGATACAGCGAAATCAGGAGCATTCAAATCGTTTAATAAATTTCTGATAATATAAATATTCGGAGAAATTTGGGGCGGGATCTTTTTGATCCCGCCCTTTTAAGAAAATAGAGGGGAAAATGATCCATCTGGAGATCTGAGAACCGGAAAGTGTTAGCGTTTACTATACATAGCAGAAATCCCTCTTTGTTAATTTTGAACAAATTGTAAACAGATTATGGCTATAGAATTGCTGAAACCAAATAAAATAAACAAATTAAACAAAAAATGCGCAGAAAGGAAAACTTTATTGACAAAAATGTTAGAAAATGATATCCTTTAATCATGAAATTCAGAAAAGAGTGTATATATGGGTATAGTAAATATTTACATTCAACGATTACCAACAACACTCTGACGAAACAGAAATAATTTGAAGGAGGGCATGTGAATGAGAAAAAGAACAGCAGCGAGATCGATGGCAGCCGTTGTCGGAGCAGCGATGGTGCTGACAGCATGCGGAGGCGGAAACAATGCGGCGGCAACGACCGCGGCGGCAGGCGGCAGTGAGACTCAGGCGACAGCGGAAAGCTCCGGCGGCGGAAATATCACAAAGACAGATATCGTCTTTGCCCAGGCCTCTGACGTCGTGACCCTGGATCCGGCAGGACAGCAGGATACCACATCATCTGTACTTATGAAACATGTGTACAGTACCTTGATGGATATCGATGATGATGGCAACCTTGTTCCGGATCTGGCAGAGAGCTACGAGATGAAGAGTGATACGGAATATACCTTCACCCTGAGACAGGACGCATGCTTCTCCGATGGCACGCCGGTTACAGCGAAGGATGTAAAGTTTACATTTGACCGCGCGAAGGATATGCCGAAGACGAAATCCAATACCTCCAAGATCGAGGAGGTTATCGCGGATGACGATCACCATGTTACCTTCAAGCTGACGCAGCCGTATGCAGCTTTTAAGACGATCATTACAAACAGCAACTTAAGCATCGTCTCCGAGGCGGCGGTCACAGCGGCGGGAGAGTCCTACGGTGATGTTGGTAATATTCTCGGATCCGGAGGGTTCACGGTTACCGAGTGGGTTCCGAACGACCACTACACCCTTGCAAGAAACGAAAAATACTGGGGTGAGATGCCGATCGCTACAACGATCACCTGCCGCGTGATCCCGGAGGGAAGCGCCCGCGCCATTGCCCTTGAGGCAGGAGAGGTCGATCTTGTATGGAACGTTGACGCGACAGACTGTGCGAACATCGAGGCAAATCCGGATGTGACGCTGTTGAGCCAGACGTCTTCTTCCATCGAATATCTCGGTATGAATACGACAAAAGAGAAATTCAAGGATGTGAGAGTCAGACAGGCGATCAATTACGCGCTGGATAAACAGACATTTGTTGATACGATCATTGAGGGTCGTGGAACTGTAGCAAACAGCTACATCAACTCGATGATCCCGGGCTGGACCGACGAGGTGGAAGCTTATCCGTATGATCCGGCGAAGGCGAAGGAGCTTCTTGCGGAAGCCGGCTATCCGAACGGATTCGAATGCAAGATCTATGTAAACGGCGACGTTCGTACCCGTTCCGCCCAGATCATTCAGGCCCAGCTTGCAGAGGTTGGAATCACGGTTGATATCTCTACCTATGAGTGGGGCGCTCTTCTCGATTCCTTAAATGCAGGTGAGCATGAGATGTTCCTCCTCGGATGGTCGAATTCAAGCTTCGACGCGGATGGAAGTACTTACCAGTTATTCTATTCCGGAAACCATGGAGCAACCGGTAACCGTGCATTCTTAACTGATGATAAAGTCGATGAGCTGATCATCAACGCGCAGAAAGAGAGTGACGACACCAAGCGTATGGAGTTATACAAAGAGCTTCAGGTATATCTCCATGAGATCTCCCCGTGGTGTCCGTTATACTACAAAAATGACAATGTCGGTGTCCGCGCAGACTTAAAGGGATTCAAGCTTCACAAGGGCGCAACGCACTACCTTGGCAACTGCCACTATGAAGATTGATAATATTTAAAATGTGAAAGACGGGGGCAGACATGAAGGTGTCTGCCCCTTTTCAACGACACGCAACCGTGCGAAGACGAAGATCGCCGCAAGCGGCCACACGGGATGCCCGGAGGTGTAAGAACCCATTCTTTGAAAATTACACAAAAAATACTGGAAATGCATGGAATGTTCAGTTATAATGTCACTATCATGTATAGTAAGATGTATAGTGAATTATAACTATTCAGAGAATTCGCTGATAAAATAGGGATAGGGCTGAATAGTAAAACAGGAGGAGATGAGCATGGGAATTCTCGAAGAAGTAAACGCAAGCTATGAAAAACTCAGCCCGGTTCAGAAAAGGATCGCGGATTTTATCTTCAAATATCCGGATCAGGTCTGCTTTTACTCCCTGAAAGAGCTTTCGGAGACACTGGGTGTGACGGAGGTGACCATATTAAGGTTCACAAAGAAGATCGGGGCCCAGAGCTTCGTGGAGATGAAGAGCCGTCTGCGGGAGCATCTGCAGACGAGACTGGTCCATGGGGACGGTTTAAACAGGATCGCGGACCATGTGGGCGGGATCCGGTTCGGTGATCACGACAAGGAGGAGATGTTTCAGGAGTTCGTCGCGAACGAGAAGAATGTGATCGCGAAGACCTTTGAACAGGTCTCCTTAAAGGATATCCTCTCCGCAGTGGCGATCATCAGGCAGTCCCGGAAGATCTATGTGGTGGGAAGCGAGCTTGTGACAGGGCTCTGTGCCTACACGACGAGAAGACTTCTGACATTGGGGCTGGAGACGCTCGATCTCTCGAATCTGAGCCGGGCTCTCTACAATAATTACCTGGCCCACGCCACACCGGAGGACTGCGCGATCATCTTTTCCGCACCCGGATACGCGAAACATATCGTGAATACCGCAAGGTATCTCGATAAGAAGAAGATTCCGCAGATCGCCGTCACGGATCAGAGGACTTCACCGATCGCGTCCTACGGAACGACCGTTTTTACCTGCAATAACCACGACCTGTTCTTTTATAATTCCGTGATGGGATATATGTCAGTGGCGAACGCCCTGATATATTTCGCCGCCATGGATAACCCGGAGGAGACGAATAAACGCCGTGGGCGCCTCTCGGAAGTGAGAAGTGCAATCGGCAGCACCGACTTCGTTAAAGACGGTTTATAGGGCGGATCTTCGGAAAGGGGTCAACCCATCAGTGTGATAGGAGTACAGTAAATACAATACAAAAAAGATCACAATAATTTATGAAAATTGCTAAAATAACCCCGTGTAAATTGAAAATTATTGACAAATATGTTCAATACTGTTATCATTGCTTCATGAGAACGAACTAAGTACTGCATGACGGGTATAGTGAATACTGACATATGTTACCGTTATGAAGTGCGACCGCTGTGGGGAGCGGTAGAAAAAAACAGGAGGAATTTGTGAATGAAAAGAAGGGGTATTGCAAGAACAACAGCAATGGCAATGGCAGCAGCTATGATCCTTACAGCCTGCGGAGGTGGAAACACTGATCAGTCTACAAACGCACCGGCGGGCGGCAGCGCGCAGACAACTACCGATAACGGCGGAAGCGGCGAGATCACAAAGACAGATATCGTTGTGGCTATGGGCGCAGATGTTGTCACACTGGATCCGGCAGGACAGCAGGATACCACATCCGGAGTACTGATCCATCACGTATACAGCACACTGATGGATATCGACGATGACGGTAACCTTGTTCCTGATCTGGCTGAGAGCTATGAGATGAAGAGTGATACAGAGTATACCTTCAAGCTCCGTGAGGATGCATGCTTCTCAGACGGAACACCGGTAACAGCGAAGGATGTAAAGTTTACGTATGACCGTGCGAAGGATATGCCGAAGACAAAGTCCAATACTTCAAAGATCGCAGAGGTTATCGCTGACGATGATTACCACGTAACCTTCAAACTCACACAGCCATACGCAGCGTTCAAGACAATCGTTACCCAGACAAACTTAAGTATCGTTTCTGAGGCAGCTGTCACAGCAGCAGGCGATGCTTACGGCGATGTGGAGAATGTACTCGGATCCGGTGAGTTCACGGTTACGGAGTGGGTTCCGAACGATCACTACACCCTCACAAAAAACGAAAAATACTGGGGTACAGAACCGATCGCAACTTCCATTACTGTCCGCGTAATCCCGGAGGGAAGTGCAAGAACGATCGCTCTTGAGGCAGGAGAAGTCGATCTTGTATGGAACGTTGACCCGACAGACTGTGCGAATGTGGAAGCAAACTCCGACGTAGCGCTTCTTTCCCAGCCGTCTTCTTCCATTGAGTATCTCGGAATGAATACAACAAAAGAGAAGTTCTCCGACGAGAGAGTCCGTCAGGCAGTCAACTACGCGCTGGATAAACAGACCTTCGTTGATACGATCATTGAGGGACGCGGTACTGTGGCAAACAGCTATATCAACTCCACGATCCCGGGCTGGTCTGAAGAGGAGGAAGCTTATCCGTACGATCCGGAAAAGGCAAAAGAGCTCCTTGCGGAAGCAGGTTATCCGAATGGATTTGAGTGCAGTCTCTATGTAAACGGTGACGTTCGTACACGTTCCGCGCAGATCGTTCAGGCACAGCTCGCTGAAGTTGGAATCACCGTTGATATTTCTACCTATGAGTGGGGCGCATTGCTTGATTCCTTAAATGCAGGTGATCACGAGATGTTCATCCTCGGATGGTCCAACACAAGCTTTGACGCAGACGGAAGCACCTACCAGTTATTCTACTCTGAGAACCATGGTGCAACCGGCAACCGTGCATTCTTAACAGATGAGAAGGTCGACGAACTCATTATCGCCGCTCAGGAGGAAAGCGATGATACCAAGCGTATGGGACTCTACAAGGAGCTTCAGGATCGTCTCCACGAGATCTCCCCGTGGTGCCCGTTATACTACAAATACGATAACGTCGGTGTCCGCGCAGACTTAAAGGGCTTCAAGCTTCACAAAGGCGCACAGCATTACCTTGGCAACTGCCATTACGAAAAATAATATCTGATCCCCAAAAAGGACAGAGTCCATGCAAAGACAGGGTACGGATCACGAAAGGGATCCGTACCTATTTCCAGAATCCGGTGAAAGCCCGGAAAACATTCCAGAAACCCTGAGACAAGGATCCGGAACTTCGGCCCCGACAGACGGGTTTCGGAAACACAAAAAAACAGCCGCGGGATGCGGTAGATTGGATGGTGTGCATGAGCAAATATGTGTTAAAGAGACTTGCGATGCTGATCCCGGTATTGATCGGCGTGACATTCATGGTTTATTTCATCTTAAGCCTTTCGCCAGGTGATACAGCAGCGATGATCGCAGGTGAGTCGGCAGACGCAGAGACGATCGAAGCGACAAGAAAAGACCTCGGACTTGACCAGCCGGTTATCGTTCAGTACGGAAAATATATGTTGAACCTTCTTCACGGCGATATGGGTAAATCCTACAAGACAAAACGTGACGTTTTCCCGACGATCATGGCAGCTTTCCCGAACACAGCAAAGCTTGCATTCTGGTCGATCCTGGTAGCAGTAGCGATCGCACTCCCAATCGGTATCATCAGTGCGACGAGGCAGTACAGCGCGATCGATAATGTCGGAATGGTCGCCGCCCTATTGGGTGTCGCGACGCCAAACTTCTGGCTGGGCCTGATGCTCATTATCGTATTCTCCTTAAACCTTGGATGGCTTCCATCCGGCGGTATGGGATCCTGGAAGAACTACATTATGCCGGCGATCACCCTTGGTACCGGCGACGCAGCGCTGATCTGCCGTATGACGCGTTCCTCCATGCTTGAGGTCATCCGTCAGGATTATATCCGTACCGCGAGAGCGAAGGGTGTGCCGGAGAAAATGGTGATCCGGAAACACGCATTAAAGAATGCACTGATCCCGGTCGTTACCGTTATCGGCCTTCAGTTCGGTTCCCTTCTTGGCGGCGCGACTCTTACCGAGACCGTATTTGCATGGCCTGGCGTTGGCCGTCTCCTGGTAGACTCCATCAAGAGTAAAGATGCCCCGTTAGTCCTCGGCGGCGTTATCATGATGACCATTACCTTCAGTATCGTAAACCTTTGCGTGGACATTCTCTACGCTTTCATTGATCCGCGTATCAAAGCGCAGTATAAGAAAAAATAAGGAGGAAAGCGTATGGGAACATCAAAGAATCAGGAAGCGGCATCCGGCGCGGCTGTAAAGAAGCGCGGTCAGTTTAAAGAGATCTGGCGCCGCTTAAAAAAGAATAAAATGGCAATGATCGGTCTTGGAATCGTCGCTCTCCTCGTACTGATCTCTATCTTTGCGGATTTCCTGTTCGATTACAATACCGTTGTTATCAAACAGAACACAGCTATCCGTCTCCAGACCCCGAGCGCGGCTCACTGGCTCGGAACAGATGAGTTCGGACGTGATATTCTGGCACGTCTCGTTCACGGATCAAGAGTATCCTTAAGCGTCGGCGTTGTAGCCGTATCCATCGCACTTCTGATCGGCGGATCCTTAGGAGCGATCGCAGGCTTCTACGGCGGAAAGATCGATAACGTGATCATGCGTATCATGGATATCTTCCTTGCAGTGCCGAGCCTTCTTCTTTCCATCACGATCGTATCCGCACTTGGACCGAGCATCTTCAACTTAATGCTCGCCATCGCGATCTCTTCCGTGCCTGGCTACGCGCGAATCGTCCGGGCTTCCGTCCTTACCGTAAAGGATCAGGAATTCGTAGAGGCGGCGAAATGCATCGGAGCAAACAACTTCGAGATCATTTCCTCCCATATTCTCCCGAACTGTATGGCACCGATCATCGTTCAGGTATCTTTAAAGGTTGCATCCGCGATCCTTTCCACATCCGGCTTAAGCTTCCTGGGCCTTGGCGTAAAGGCTCCGACACCGGAGTGGGGCGCAATGCTTTCCGGCGGACGTGCTTACTTAAGAAACGCTCCGCACCTGACCATATTCCCGGGTATTGCGATTATCATTACGATCCTTTCCCTGAACCTGTTAGGCGATGGTCTTCGTGATGCATTAGACCCGAAACTGAAGAAGTAGGGAGGACAAAATATTGGAAGATAACAAAAACTTAATTCTTGATATTAAGGATCTTGTGATCCATTATGAGACCGATGACGGCGTTGTAGAGGCGGTAAACGGCATCGATATCCAGTTAGAGCACGGAAAAACCTTAGGGCTGGTAGGAGAGACCGGATCCGGAAAGACAACAACCGCTCTTTCGATCCTGCGTCTTGTTCCGGACCCGCCGGGAGTTATTAAAAACGGTTCCATCCTTCTTGACGGAAAAGATATCTTAAATATGCCGCAGAAGGAGCTGGAGGCGATCCGTGGAAATACCGTTTCCATGATCTTCCAGGATCCGATGACATCCTTAAACCCGGTGCTCACTGTCGGTGACCAGATCGCCGAGGTTATCAAGCTCCATGATAAGATCAGTGAGAAAGAGGCTGAGCAGAAGGCTGGCGATATGCTGGAAGTCGTGGGTATCCCGAGAGAACGTTTCGGTGAGTATCCGCACCAGTTCTCCGGTGGTATGAAGCAGCGTGTCGTTATCGCTATGGCTCTTGCCTGCAACCCGAAGCTCCTTCTTGCCGATGAGCCGACAACCGCTCTCGATGTGACAATTCAGGCACAGGTTCTCGAGACGATGAAGGATTTAAGAAAGAAATTTGGATCCGCGATGATCATGATCACCCATGATCTGGGAATTATCGCAGAGGTCTGTGATGAGGTCTCCGTTGTATATGCTGGACAGATCGTTGAGCATGGAACTCTGGAAGATATCTTCAACCACACCATGCACCCATACACAGAAGGTCTTTTCGGTTCTCTTCCGAACATTGAGGACCGCAAGGCGAGACTTCAGCCGATTCCGGGCCTGATGCCGGATCCGACAAACCTTCCGAAGGGCTGCCCGTTCTCCCCGAGATGTAAGTACTGCACAGAAGCGTGCAAAAAAGACAGACCGGAAAAGAAGTGGGCGAGCGATACGCACTATGTGCGCTGCGTCCGCTACGAAGAGCCGGGATTTTCCATTGAAAGGAGTGAGCAGTAATGGCAGATACGATCCTTGAAGTAAAACACTTGAAAAAATATTTCAACACTCCAAAGGGACTGCTCCATGCGGTCGATGACGTGAACTTCACTCTGGAACGTGGAAAAACCCTCGGTATCGTAGGTGAGTCCGGATGCGGTAAGTCCACCACAGGACGTTCGATTTTACGTCTCATCGAGCCGACCTCCGGTGAGGTCATCTTCGATGGTGAGGATGTATGTAAAAAGAATAAAAATGAGCTCCGTCTCTTAAGACGTGACATGCAGTTGATCTTCCAGGACCCGTACGCGTCCCTTGACCCGAGAAAGACAGTCAGTGAGATCATTGCTGAGCCGTTAAAGCTCCAGAAGCTTATTACGGACCCGAAAGCCCGTATGGACCGAGTGCGTGAGCTGATGCAGGTCGTAGGTCTTGCAGACCGCCTGATCAATACATACCCGCATGAGCTTGACGGTGGCCGCCGCCAGCGTATCGGTATCGCGAGAGCGCTTGCGATGAAACCGAAGCTGATCGTCTGCGACGAGCCGGTTTCTGCCCTTGACGTATCCATTCAGGCGCAGATCTTAAACCTGATGCAGGATCTTCAGGAACAGATGGGATTAACCTATATCTTTATCACACACGACCTTTCCGTTGTCAACCACTTTGCGGATGATATTGCAGTTATGTATCTTGGACAGCTCATCGAGAAAGCTCCGTCTGAGCTGCTTTTCGATAAGCCGACCCATCCGTATACACAGGCTCTGCTCTCCGCAATTCCGGTACCAAGCCTGAAAAAGAAGAGAGAGCGCATCATCTTAAAGGGCGAGATCACTTCCCCGATCAACCCGAAGCCCGGCTGCCGTTTTGCTGCCCGCTGTCCGTATGCGACAGACCGCTGCAGAAGCGAGGAACCGGTACTCCGCGAGATCGAACCGAATCATTTCGTGGCATGCCATCTGACGGAAGGCAAATAAGGAGACATTCATATGCCCCCGCCGGTATCTGGCGGGGGTATACTGTTTTAAATGATTGTTTGCTCTGCAATCGGAACTGCTGACAGAGCTGACGTGGTTTATGCTGTGCAGGGCTGTGATGGTATCGAACAGATACGTAAGTATATTAAATTTGACAGGGAAATGCTCCTGCGATAAAACTACATATATAAATAGGAAAGAGAGGACCTGGAACCATGAAACAGATCGATATCAGAGACTTTACAAATTATCATTATCCCACGATCTTTACCCCGGCACCGGATGGAAAGCACGCGGTGATGGCGGTGGTGGATGCCAACGAGAAGGACAACTGCTATGAGTCCTGCTTATGGCTCTATGATATGGAGACAAAGAAAACGTCCAGACTGACAAGCGGAAAGAAAGAACGCACATTTATCTGGATGGATTCCGAGACGGTCCTCTTTATTGCGGACCGTGAGAAGGCTTATCAGGAAAAAGCGAAGAATGAGGAAGACTGGACCTGCTTCTATACCTTAAATATCCACGGCGGTGAAGCACAGCTTGCTTTCGCTGTTCCGTATAAGGCAGTGAAGATGAAAAAAGCCGGAAAGAAACTTGTCCTCACGGTGAAATATGATTACAATAAGCCGGATCTCTCCCATATGGAAGAGGGCGAGGAGAAGGAGGCCGCTCTCAAGGCCTGGAAGGAAGAGAAGGACTACGAGGTATTCGACGAGCTTCCGTTCTGGGCGAACGGTCAGGGAATCGTAAACAAGAAGAGAACGAGACTGGCGGTTTACGATCCGGAGAATGGTTCCTGCGAGATCGTGACACCTGATTATGAAAATGTGGAGAATTCCTGGGTAGAGGGAGACGATACGATCCTCTATGTCTCCAGTCTTTATACCGATAAAAAGGACGTATATCAGGGCTTAAAGCAGTACACGATCTCTACTGGCGAGCTCAAGACCCTTGTAGAGCAGAAGGACATGAGCATCGATTACGCGTGCATCCTCAAAGGAAAAGTGACCTTCTTCGGTTCCTATATGAAGGAATACGGGTTCAACGAGAATGACAAACTGTATACAGTAGAGGACGGGAAAGTGGAACTTCTGTCCGATTATGATGACAGTATCCGCAACACGATCTGTTGTGACTGCAAGTTCGCGGACGGAGCTTCTGCGATCCATGATGAAGATAAGATCTACTTTATCGCGACTTTAAGAAAACAGAGCGTGATCCGGACCTTCGACGCTGAGGGTAATATGGAGACGATTCTGGACCGCCAGGGCAGTGTCCACACACTGGCGAAGTCCGGCAATACCGTATACTTTACCGGTATGCGCGATATGGGACTCACCGAGTGCTACGCGTTTGACGGAAACAGGGAGACGAAGCTCACTTCCTTTAACGACGCAGTGATGGCAGAGAGAAGCGTATGCCCGGTAGAGGAGTTTACCTTTACATACAAGGACCTTGAACTGGACGGATATGTGATCAAACCGGCAAACTTTGATCCTGATAAGACGTACCCTGGTATCTTAACGATCCACGGCGGTCCGCGCGCGACCTTCGGTCCGACCTTTTTCCACGAGAGCGAGGTATTCGCAAATGCCGGATATTTCGTATTCTTCACAAACCCGCTTGGAAGTGACGGACGTGGAAATGAGTTCGCGGATATTACAGGAAAGCATGGCGGAATCGACTTTGAATGCTGTATGGCACTCACAGACGAGGTATTGAAGCGCTATCCGCAGGTTGATGAGAAGCACCTGGGTGTTATGGGTGGAAGCTACGGCGGATTTATGACAAACTGGGTGATCGGAAACACCACACGATTCGCGGCGGCCTGCTCCCAGAGAAGTATCTCCAACTGGGTATCCAAGTGCATGACCACCGATATCGGATATTACTTCAATATGGACCAGATCAAGGCGGATCCGTGGAACAGCCCGGAAAAGATGTGGCAGCACTCCCCGTTAAAATACGTTAACATGGCAAAGACTCCGACCCTCTTTATCCAGTCGGACGAAGACTACCGCTGCTGGATGGGCGATGCGATCCAGATGTTCTCCGCGTTAAAATACTTCGGCGTTGAAGCCCGCATGTGCCTCTTCCATGGCGAGAACCATGAACTTTCAAGAAGCGGTAAGCCGAAGCACAGAATCCGCAGAATGACGGAGATGATGGAGTGGTTTGAGAAGTATTTGAAGTAAAGAGAAGGCAGGGCGCGGCAGCACCTGCAGACTGAAGATATAAGAAGTTCCCCGGCTGGCAGCAGAAATGCGGCTGACCGGGGGATTTTTGTGGCAAAATTTCGTCAGTATGCATTTTTCGGTGACAAGCGGTGTAAAGTATGGTACTATACATATAAGCGTGGGTCCTTCTGGCCTATGTGCGGAATTTGATTTTAAAAGGAGATTTTTGCATGCGAAAACGCTTATATGCGATATTTCTTGCGCTGACAGCGGCGATCGGAATTTCCGGCGGAACGGTGTTTGGTGCGGCAAAAACTACCCAGGTAGATACAATCACATTGGAGACACAGACGGCAGATGACGAGGTTGCGGTGGATCTTGGATGGAAGACTCAGCAGGACAAGGGACGCTGGATCGACAAGATGGGAATCGCAGATGATGTGAACAGCCTGGTTCTGATCATAAATAATATAGAAAATGATACTGACACGGTAAAGACAAATACAGGAAATGGTTCCAGCGATAAAGTTGTAAAAGTGAAAAGAAAACAGCTGCCGGGGAATTCGAGAATGCTCTACCTCTCCAGAACGGAAAACGGGGTTTGGCAGGAGAATTTCTCTGTCAACTGTTATATTTCCGGCGCACAGGGAGAAGATTCCGATATTTACGGCGTTTACCGCCTGGAAAGCACCTTTGGAAACGAAAATGATCCGGGAAGTCTCGTCCCGTATCATAAATTGACATCGGACGATTACTGGATCACAGATCCGGAAGCGGATGGATTCGGTGTTATCACCGCAAAGAAGCCGTCTGGCTTGTTGTCGAACCAGTATGTGAATCTGGAGGAGATGCGAGCGTTCTCAAACTTTGGCATGATCCTGAAACCGGAGGAAGGTTCTGAAGGATACCCGGCTCTTGTGGTCAACTGCCAGCAATCCGGCGCAAAGAATAAGTCTTTCTGCGGGATTCAGCTTGCCCAGTCCTATGTGAGAATGCTGATTCAGTCTATGGATTCCGGAACGAGAATCATGATCGCCGGTGAGGTGGAAGAACTGGAAGGAATGTAAAAGTAAAGAGATCCCTGGAATCGCTCACACTGGTGGCGAAATTCCAGGGATCTTTTTGACTATACGCACCTGATGGTTTTGCCTGCAGCAGACATCTCTAAATCTTGCAGGACAGAATACACCTTATTTTGGCGGGAACTGTCCGGCAAGGCGACGGATCATTTCTGCCTTCTTTCTGCCATCCGGCGACAGATTTTCTGTCAGGATGGAAAAGAGCAGATCCCGCTCCTCGCTGGAAAAAACCAGATTGGACTGCCGCATCTTCCGGTGCAGATCTAAAAATAGATTCATTCTTTGAGCTTCTGGGGCTGCGGCCAGTTCATCGGCGAAGGAAGCCAGTAAAGCGATCTTTTTCGCATCCATGTGATGGAGCCGCGGATCTGATTTCCAGGATCTTTCCTGATCATGTTGTTCCATGGGCAGATCCTCCTGGGGCAAAACTCTGCATGACTAACTGCAGGGTTTCGTATTGTGCCTGCATATCCGGGGGAAGAATGGAAAACAGCTGTTCCGGAGTGAGCCCGGAACCGGATCGTCCGCGGCGGCTGGCAAGAAAGCGAGAGATCATATCGATGGTATCCTGTTCCGCCTTATTTGCATATGGGCGGACTGCACTCAGCATATCTTCGACGGATGGGTTCGGGGACTCCAGGGAACATACGCTCATCATCCCGTCATCGTTCTCCCGGAAAAATTCCATGGTGTGCATCATCTCCCTGGCACGGATGAACATGGAGAGAGACCGCTGCCGTCTGATATCCAGATAGGGAAGAGCGGCCTTCATCATCTGTAAGTGATGATCACCTGTGGCATAGTCCAGGTCGGTCAGCTTTAAATCTTTTTCACTCATATTGGGACCTCCTGCATGTGACAATATATGAGAGGACCGGCGGATTCATGCGAAAAATGCACGGAAAAGAGGACAGGGGAATAAAATATAGGGAAAGGGGCTCCAGCCCAGGGAGGAGAAAACGTGGGAAGACTTGTCATAGATGGAAATGCTGTCTACGAGATCGATGAGGAGTGCGAGAGGAGAAAAAAGGAAAACAGACCTCAGAAAGGAGAAAATACAGAGAGAACGAACAGAAAGGGCGGCCGTTAGCCGCCCCGCAGTCTTTTGAGATGCCGGTTCGGTCAGCAGCCGAAACCGCATCCATTTCCCCATCCGCCGCAGCAGCAGAGAAGGAGAATGATCCAGATACAGCTGTTGTCGCAGCCGTTGCCGCATCCGCATCCACCGCCGTTATGTCCGTATCCGCCGCAGCAGCACAGGAGCAGGATGATCCAGATCATGTTGTTGCCGCATCCGCCGCATCCTGATGCCGGAGCATCGCATCCACATCCACAGTTTGTAGCAGCTAAATCACTCATGTTAATTCCTCCGGAATTATCTTTACACTTCCAGTATATGCATCATGGCATGTCAGACTTTCACTCTGAAGATGAAAAATGTTGCAGTTCATTCCCGGCAGAAGCAGTTGCTGAAGGAAAAATTCTATATGGACCGAACGTGAGTGTACTTTTGCTGCTTCATGTGGTATGATGGGAAAGTGAAAAGTCAGCAAAGATACCCGCAGCAATTTTTATAAGAGATGGGAAGAAAGTATGAAAAACACGATGAAGATACGAATGATCGGTGCAGCTGCACTTCTTGGCATTGGAGCTTCTGCGTTTCCGTCACTGGCGGCCGCGAAGATCCAGCAGCTTTCTGTCTATATAAATGGGATCGGACAGTGCCGGCTGGAGCTATCTGAACGCGGACGGCTATGCGGCAACAGGATGGTTTGAAATTGGAGACCAGTGGTACTTTTCAGATGAAAATGGCAGCCTGCTGACCAACACGGTGGCTCCGGACGGATATCGTGTGGACGGCAGCGGCGCCTAGGTACACTAGCAGAAATATAAGAGGAGAAACGAATTATGAAAAAACTATTCTATGATTCCGCATATATCCGCACATTCGAGGCGAAAGTACTTTCCTGCGAAAAAGGGAAAAAGGGATATGAGGTGGCTCTGGACCAGACCGCATTCTATCCGGAAGGCGGCGGACAGCCATATGATACAGGAATTCTTGGCGGAGCGCATGTAACGGCAGTCCATGATGTAAAGGGAGAGATCGTCCACTATACGGATGCGCCGCTTGCGGTCGGTGAGACTGTGACAGGTGAGATCAACTGGGACAGAAGATTCCAGAATATGCAGGGACATTCCGGCGAACATCTTGTGTCCGGGCTGATTCACGCGAAGTATGGGTATGACAATGTGGGATTCCATATGGGGACTGAGGAGATCACCATCGATCTCAATGGCCTGTTAGAGTGGGAAGATCTCATGGAGATTGAGAAGAAGGCAAACAGAATTATCTGGGAGGACCGGGAGATCTATGCGGGATTCCCGTCTGCTGAGGAACTTGCCCATATGGATTACCGGAGCAAAAAAGAACTCACCGGTGCTATTCGTATCGTCAGCATTCCTGGCGGTGATACCTGTGCCTGCTGCGGTACCCATGTGAAGACGACGGGGAAGATCGGACTTGTAAAGTTCCTGACCATGATCCACTACAAGGGCGGCGTGAGAATTTCCCTGCTCTGTGGTGAGGCTGCAGTTATGGATTATGAGAAAAAGAGAGAAGAGCTTCAGAAGATCTCTGTTCTTTTATCCGCAAAGGCTGGAAAGACTGCGGATGCTGTGGAAAAGGTAAAAAATGAGCTGACGATGACGCAGGCAAAGTGCTCGGAGATGTCAAGAAAACTCATGAAGATCTATGCGGATCAGTTAAACGGTGGAAATAGCAAGATCTGCTGGATAGAAGACGGACTCGATATGACGGAACTCCGCCATTTTGTGAATTTCGCGCTGGAAGGTAAGAAGGGGGGGATTGTCCTCGCTCTGTCAGAAAGTGTGAATGGGGGATTCTCTTATGTTCTGGGGAGCCAGAGCGAGGATATGCGCGCTCTCTCGAAGGAATTAAATGGGGAACTCTCCGGGAGAGGCGGGGGCAGCAGCCAGATGGCACAGGGAACTTTCTTCGCAAGGAAGGAAGAATTGCTCTCCAGTCTGGCCGCCAGAGGGTTTGTTATGGCCGACTAGCGGCGGGCTAAACCTGCCGCTGCCTTTTGGCGCGGTGGGGACAGCTTTATTGTGATCTGCTTAGCAGCCCTGAACCATGTACTGGATCAGGCGCTTGGAATCTTCATCGTTGTGAGTGGTGAGGCTTAACTCCTTGATACTGCCGTTAGAAAATACGGTAGCCATTGAGAAGTACTGGCTGAGCTTGGATTTTAAGTTTACGCTTCCGCCCTCCGGAAGACTTAACTCAACAGCGCCGTCACACTGGTTGATGACTTTGAAAAATGTATCAAGATTGGAAATGTTTCTCATTTTTAATTTCATAATTCGTTACCTCCTTAAAAGGTGATTGTAACTGGCTGTAACTTCTTAGTGCCATTGCCTGTGAAAGCTGTCTCCGACAGTTCTCCGGGCGGATACATGGCAGCTGTTACGAATCCTGTTTTCATTCCAGTTACGCTTGTTTTGCTTTGTCACTTCGTTTTTCTTTTAACGATTTGAATTCTACCAGATGGGTAAGGAAAAAACAATCGACGGAATAGATAAAATTTTAACAATCTAAACTGGATTTTTATGGAATTTATGGGAAAGATCTGGCGGAGGCAGGGCGGACTGTCGAAAATGTACCAAAAACTGGGAAAGGATCGAAAAAAATGGCATATTTTCCATTGTTTGTGGACCTTGAGGGGCGGCAAGTGCTTGTAGTCGGCGGCGGAAAGATCGCGATGAGGAGGGTGCGGACGCTTTTGGAGTTCGGGTGCGAGATCACTGTTGTATCTCCGGAAGTATGTGAGGAACTGCGGGAAAAGGTTCTCTGGAAGAAAAAACGATATGATGAGACGGACCTTGAAAGTCTGGGAAATGTGGGAGAAGCTTCTCGATTTGTATTTGTTCTTGCAGCAGCAGCCCCGGAGGTAAATGAAAAGATAGTCTGTGACTGCCGCAAAAAAAAGATCCCGGTAAACAATGCGTCAAACCGGGATCAATGTGATTTTTATTTTCCGGGAATCGCGAAAGACGGCGATACGGTTGTCGGAATAACTTCCGGCGGGGGAGATCATAGGCTGGCGGCGAAGATCTCTGTGGCGGTACGGCAAATATTGAGAACAATAGCTGTTTAGCTTCTGCCCACTCCAGCCATGAACATAGAAAGTTTGATATCATCCAGGTAAAGCGCCGAAACCCGAAGCCCACCGCGGCCGGAACCGATCTCGATATCGGGTTTTGCGGCACCGTGAAAGTCAGAGCCGCCAGTGAGGGCGAGGGAGTATTTTTTTGCGAGTTTGCGGAGCTTTCCGCTCTCATCCTGATTATTGGAAGAGTGGAAACACTCGAGACCGCGGAGACCATGGTCAGTGAGCATGGAGACGAGTTCCTCCGTGCCGGCCCAGCCGAGCTTATACTGGAGCGGATGGGCGAGAACCGGGAAACCGCCGGAGCCGAGAAGTGTCGCGAGAACTTCCTCCGGGGTGATAAGTTCCCTGGAGCGGTAATATGGGCGGTCCGGGTTTAAATATTTTTTAAAAGCCTGGTCAACGGAAGTTACATATCCGTTCTTTAAGAGCGCTCTCGCAAAATGAGCACGGGTGATGACGGTTCCGGGATTTCCGCAGAGGAGATCTTCCTCAGTGATCTCAAATCCATCCTTATTAAATGCGGCCAACATTTCCATATTGCGGTCATAGCGTTTTCTGGACGCTTCCTTTAGAAAGGAGAGCAGCTTCGGATCCTTATGATCAATGTAGAGCCCCAGGATATGGATCTCTTTTCCTTTATAGATACAAGAGACCTCAATTCCCGGGATGACCTCCATGTCAAGATCTTTTGCGGCTTCAAGGGCCTCGTCGATTCCTGCGACGGTATCATGGTCCGTGAGGGCCATTGCGGTGAGACCGAGATCGTTGGCGCGGTTTACGACCTCCGTGGGAGTTAAGGAGCCGTCGGAGGCGGTGGAGTGTATGTGAAGATCTATTAATTTCATAATAAATATCCTTTCCGAAATAATTTCCAACTGTTACCTAGTTTAACATATTTGAGACAAAATTGTGAATAAAATTTAAGATTTCTGTTATTCCATTTTCTATAAATTATGCTATACTAGTACCTGCATATCTGCACCCTTGAAATACTGAACTGACGGAGCAGAGAACATCAATGGTTTAAGATAAAAGGTGAGAAGAAATGAGTGACACATACAGAAACAGCAGAGCGGGCGGAAGACGTTCCCGCCAGTCAAGCAGCGCGGACCGCATCATGGCAGTCCAGAATGCGAGAAGCCGGGGAACCGGATCCAGAAGAGGAGGTTCCGGAAGACGGCGCGGAAGACGCCAGGGACCGGATATGGCAAAGATCGTACTGATCGTGACCGGAGTACTGATCTTACTGATCTGTGCGGCAGTGGGCTTCCAGAGCTGCGCGCGGTCCGAAGACGATAAAACCAGCGTGGAAAGTGAATCGGAGACAGAGACGACAGAGCCTGAGACAGAGATGGCAGCGGAGATCACTGTGAACGGAGTCCAGGTCCATGGTCTGACAAAAACAGAGGCGATCAAGAAGGTCCTGGAAGATATGGGCTGGGAGATGAAGGTCTCCTTCGGCGATGAGACCGCGGATCTCCCGAACCTGATGGAAGCGAATGTGGACGCTGTAATCGAAAAAGCATTTGCGAAGAAGGAATCCGGGGATTATACCGTGGAGACTGACGGTCTCGATGACGCGGTTCAGGTGGAAGTAAAAGCGCTTGCCGCAAAATGGGATGTGGAGCCGAAGAATGGATCGATCTCTACTTATGATAAGGCATCCGATAAATTCACATTTGCCGGTGCCCAGACCGGAAAGAAGATCGATCAGGAGAAACTCACATCCGATATTCTCTCTGCTATGAAGGCGGGAGAGTACAATAAGACGATCACGGCGACAGCAGACGAGGTCCAGCCGGAGATCACGGAGGCCCAGGCGCGGGAAAATTTTAAGCGCATCGGAACCTACACGACAAAGACAACGACAAACAAGGACAGAAATGAGAATATCCGTCTTGCCTGCGCGGCGATCAACGGAACGATCATTAAGCCTGGCGAGGAATTCTCCTTCAATAAGATGACGGGAAACCGTACAACGGAAAAAGGTTACAAACCGGCGGGCGCCTACTCAAACGGCGTTGTGGTACAGGAACCGGGCGGCGGTGTCTGCCAGGTGTCCTCGACTCTTTACAATGCGGTCGTATTCGCAGGTCTCAAGACCACTGAGCGCCATGCCCATACCTACGAGCCGTCCTATGTAACTCCCGGTGAGGATGCAATGGTCAGCTACGACGGCTATGCCGGTCCGGATCTGCGGTTTGTAAACAACTCAAAGACTGCAGTGGGAATCAAGGCGGCATACTCCAACCAGACACTGACGGTATCCATCTACGGAAATCCGATTCTGGAGGACGGCGTGACTGTTTCCATGCATTCTGAGAAGATTAAGGAGCTGGATCCGCCGACACCGACCTACGTCGAGGATCCAACACTGGAGCCGGGTGTAGAGGTCGTTGCGAAAGCGGCAACTCCGGGCAGCAGATGGCAGACAAAGCTGATCACGAAGAAGAACGGACAGGTTGTGAGCGATGTGCTTCTCCACAACAGCACCTACACCGGAAAGGCGGCGACCATCAAGCGCAACACTTCCGGTACTGTGGCAGCGACAGAATCTGCATCTGCCGATGCATCGGCTGCGTCCTCTGAGGCAGCGGGAGAGACAACGGCAGCAGCACCTGCAGAGACAACAGCGGCGGCGACGACGGCACTGGAGACAACAGCTGCGCCGACAACGGCAGTGCCATCCCCGGGCGAGAATTATGGTCCAGGATATGTGGACGAGGCCACGACGGCGGCTGCGGCGGAGACGAACCAGGCACCATCTGACATGGGGCTGATTTCTCCGAATGGGCAGTAAGAGACAGAAGAGGATTTCACTTGCCGGTAAGAGACCGAGTCTGTCACATGGAACGGATTATCCGTGGCTGAAAAAACTGGTCAGCTGAGTGCATGGAAAATTAAATCCTTACTTTATATAAAAAAGTGGTGAACAGGAATAAAATACATTTCCTGGATCGCCACTTTTTATTTAAAGGAAATACATATCAAAATGAAAGGTCTTTATTGATGTATTGGTTTGTCAAAGCTAACTTGGAGCCGAAATATTAGTTTCTTAGAACTAACCAAATAACTATTCTCACAATGCGGATAATATTCCATAATGTGGAAAGATGGTGCGGAAATTTTAATATTGTTTATGATTTGGTACATGATTCCAGCGTTTTTGATTTGCATTTTAGGGAAAAATTGCTATAATAATCTATAGATGTTCTGTGTATGCAGGACACAAGCTAGTTAAATAAATATTTACATATTTATACACTTTATAGGAGGAAATCAACTATGGCAAGAAAAATGAAAACCATGGATGGTAACCATGCAGCCGCTCATGCTTCCTATGCATTTACGGATGTAGCAGCCATCTACCCGATTACCCCTTCTTCTCCGATGGCGGAAGCTACCGATGAATGGGCAACCGATGGAAGAACAAACATGTTCGGACAGCCGGTACAGATTACTGAGATGCAGTCCGAGGCAGGTGCTGCCGGTGCCGTACATGGCTCCCTTGCAGCAGGTGCATTAACAACAACTTATACAGCTTCTCAGGGTCTTCTTCTTATGATCCCGGATCTCTATAAGATCGCTGGTGAGCAGCTTCCGGGCGTATTCAACGTATCCGCTCGTTGTGTAGCAACTCACGCTTTAAATATCTTCGGTGACCACTCCGACGTTTATGCCTGTCGTCAGACCGGATGCGCAATGCTCTGCGAATCCAGCGTGCAGGAAGTTATGGATTTAACACCGGTTGCACACCTTGCAGCATTAAAGGGTAAAGTTCCGTTCATCAACTTCTTTGACGGTTTCCGTACTTCCCACGAGATCCAGAAGATCGAGACATGGGATTACGAAGATTTAAAAGAAATGGCTGATATGGACGCCATTGATGCATTCCGTAAGAACGCTCTGAACCCGAACCATCCGGTACAGAGAGGTTCCGCTCAGAACCCGGATATCTTCTTCCAGGCAAGAGAAGCATGTAACCCGTACTACGATGCTCTTCCGGCAATCGTACAGGAGTACATGGATAAAGTAAACGCTAAGATCGGCACAGATTACAAGCTGTTCAACTACTACGGAGCTGCTGACGCTGAGCACGTTATCATCGCTATGGGTTCCGTAAACGATACAATCGAGGAGACAATCGACTACCTTGCAAAACAGGGCAAGAAGGTCGGCGTTGTCAAAGTTCGTCTGTACAGACCGTTCTGCACAGAAGCCCTGATCGAGGCAATTCCGGATACTGTTAAGCAGATCTCTGTACTCGACAGAACAAAAGAGCCGGGTTCCATCGGCGAGCCGTTATACCTTGATGTTGTTGCAGCATTAAAGGGCTCCAAGTTCGATAAGGTTCCGGTATTCACAGGCCGTTATGGTCTTGGTTCCAAGGATACAACACCGGCACAGATCGTTGCTGTATACGAGAACACAGAGAAGAAGAGATTCACAATCGGTATCAACGATGATGTGACATACCTTTCCTTACAGTTAGGCGCTCCGCTTGTTACAACTCCGGAAGGAACTACAAACTGTAAGTTCTGGGGTCTTGGCGCAGACGGTACTGTAGGTGCTAATAAGAACTCCATCAAGATCATCGGTGACAACACAGACATGTACGCTCAGGCTTACTTCGATTATGACTCCAAGAAGTCCGGCGGTGTTACAATGTCCCACTTACGTTTCGGACATACTCCGATCAAGTCCACATACCTGATCCACAAAGCAAACTTCGTTGCATGCCACAACCCGGCATACATCCGCAAGTACAACATGGTTCAGGAGCTTGTTGACGGCGGTACATTCCTTCTCAACTGCCCGTGGGATGCTGAGGGTCTTGAGAAACACTTACCGGGACAGGTTAAGAAGTTCATCGCTGATCACAACATCAAATTCTACACCATCGACGGTGTTAAACTTGGTATCGAGACAGGTATGGGTCCGACCCGTATCAACACGATCCTTCAGTCTGCATTCTTTGAGTTAACAAAGATCATCCCGGCTGATAAGGCTAACGAGCTTATGAAAGCAGCTGCAAAGGCTACTTACGGTCGTAAGGGTGAGGACGTTGTTATGAAGAACTGGGCAGCGATCGACGCCGGCGCTAAGGGACTTGTAGAAGTTCAGGTTCCGGAGAGCTGGAAGAACTGCGCAGACGAAGGCCTTGACATGGTTCACGCTACAGAGGGCCGCGAGGATGTTATCAATTTCGTTAACAACATCCAGGCTGCTGTAAACGCTCAGGAAGGTAACAACCTCCCGGTATCCGCATTCAAGGATTATGTTGACGGTACAACTCCGTCCGGTTCCGCTGCATACGAGAAACGTGGTATCGCAGTTAACGTACCGGTTTGGAATCCGGACAACTGTATCCAGTGTAACTTCTGTTCCTATGTCTGCCCGCACGCAGTTATCCGTCCGGTAGCTATGACAGAGGAAGAGGCTGCTAAGGCACCGGCTGGCACAAAGACCATTCCGATGACTGGTATGCCGGAGTACAAGTTCGCTATGACAATTTCCGCTCTTGACTGTACCGGATGTGGTTCCTGTGCGAACGTATGCCCGGGCAAGAAGGGTGAGAAGGCTCTTACAATGGTTCCGCTTGAAGGAAACGCTGCAGAGCAGGAAGTATTCAACTACGGCCAGACACTTGACGTCAAACAGGATGTAATCGATAAATTCAAAGAGACAACTGTAAAGGGCAGCCAGTTCAAACAGCCGCTCCTTGAGTTCTCCGGCGCATGTGCTGGTTGTGGTGAGCCGCCGTACGCAAAACTGATCACACAGTTATTCGGTGACAGAATGTACATCGCAAACGCAACAGGATGTACTTCTATCTGGGGTAACTCTTCACCGTCCACACCTTACACAGCAAACAAGGCAGGCAAAGGACCGGCTTGGTCTAACTCCCTGTTCGAGGATAACGCTGAGTTCGGTTATGGTATGTTACTCGCTCAGCAGGCAATCCGCGATGGCTTAAAGGCTAAAGTTGAGGAAGTTGCTGCAAACGAGAACGCAACAGCAGAAGTAAAAGCTGCATGCCAGGAGTGGTTAGACACATTCAGCGTTGGCGCTACAAACGGTGCTGCAACTGACAAACTCGTAGCTGCTCTTGAGAACGTTGACTGCCCGACATGCAAGGACATCGTCAAGAACAAAGATTTCCTGGCTAAGAAGTCCCAGTGGATCTTCGGTGGTGACGGTTGGGCTTACGATATCGGATTCAACGGCGTTGACCACGTACTTGCAAGCGGCAAGGATATCAACATCATGGTATTCAACACTGAGGTTTACTCCAACACAGGCGGACAGTCCTCCAAGGCTACTCCGACAGGTGCTGTTGCTCAGTTCGCTGCAGGCGGTAAAGAAGTTAAGCAGAAAGACCTTGCTGCAATCGCTATGAGCTATGGCTATGTATACGTTGCACAGATCTCCATGGGTGCTGATATGAACCAGACCATCAAGGCAATCGCTGAGGCTGAGGCATATCCGGGACCGTCCCTGATCATTGCATACGCTCCGTGTATCAACCATGGTATCAAGAAGGGTATGGCAAAGGCTCAGACAGAGGAGAAGCTTGCTGTTCAGTCCGGTTACTGGAATCTCTTCAGATTCAACCCGGCAGCTGAGGGCAAGAAGTTCAGCCTTGACTGCAAGCCGGCTACCGTTGACTACCAGGAGTTCATCAAGGGTGAGGTTCGTTACACATCTCTCGCACTTAAGAACCCGGCAAGAGCTGAGAAGCTGTTTGCTAAGGCAGAGCAGAACGCTAAGGATAAGTACGCTTACCTTGAGAAGTTAGTTACACTCTACGATGAGAAATAATTAACAGAATCATGAAAGACCCCGGAACAGCTTCGGCTGTGGCCGGGGTCTTTTTGCGCGGTGGTGTGCCCGGAAGAAATTGCCGGTGGGCAGTTGGTGAAAATTTGTGCATGTACGAGACTGTACTGTATCGTAAGAATTCCGTAAGAGAAAAGACCTGTGATGTTCATTGACATTACGGGTCTTTTTTACTATATTAAGTGTATTAAGAGTATTCATACAGTTGAGACATGAACGGACATGTGCGAAAAAGTGTGCTGTAAGCTTGCTTGCATAAGCGCTTTTTGTACAGGGCTGCACATCAAAGTCGCAAGCTGCATAGAAAGGAGGATGCCTATGATTCTGTTAGATTACAAAGACCGCCGCCCGATCTACGAACAGGTGGTTTCAAAGCTCGAGGAGCTGATGCTGCTCGGTGTCATGAAAGAGAATGAACCGCTGCCATCGGTGCGGGCTCTTGCGATGGACCTGTCCATCAACCCGAATACGATCCAGCGAGCCTATGTGGAACTGGAGCGGCAGGGGTATATTTACACAGTGAAGGGGAAGGGAAGTTTTGTGGCAGATAATACAGTGATGAAGGAAAAGAGGAAGAAGGAAGTTCTCCTTCAGGTGAGTGATATGATCGATGAGGCGATCCGGGTGGGAATTCCCGGCGATGAGATCAAAAATATGGTAGAGATCCAGTATAAAGCGGCAAAGAGGAACGGAGGTGGAGAAGCATGATTGAGACAAGTGGATTGACAAAACGGTTTGATGATATTCTGGCGGTCGATCACATCAGCGCAAAGATCAGGGACGGCAGTGTGTTCGGACTGATCGGAACGAACGGTGCCGGAAAAAGTACATTTCTGCGCATGGTCAGCGGAATCTTAAAACCGGATGAGGGAGCAGTGCTGATCGATGGTGAAAACGTGTACGAGAACCCGGCGGTGAAATCGAGATTCTTTTATATCTCAGATGACCAGTATTTTTTCGCCAACGGAACCCCGTTGGAGCTTATGAAATTTTATAAGTCTATCTACCCGGCTTTTGATGAGCCAAGATTTTTCCATCTCTTACAGTCCTTTGATCTGGACAAAAAGAGAAAGATCTCCACATTCTCAAAGGGAATGAAAAAACAGCTTTCCATCATTTACGGAATCTGCGCGGGGACGGACTATATCTTCTGTGACGAGACCTTCGACGGTCTTGATCCGGTGATGCGTCAGGCGGTAAAGAGCCTGTTCGCGAGCGATATGGCGGAGCGGAATCTGACTCCGATCATCGCCTCCCACAACCTGAGAGAGCTGGAGGATATCTGTGATCATGTCGGCCTTTTACACAAAGGCGGGATCCTGCTCTCTAAGGATCTGGACGATATGAAGTTAAACATTCACAAGATCCAGTGTGTCTTAAAACCCGGCATAAAAGTGGAAGATCTTACGGAGCTTGATATCTTAAAGACAGAATACAGGGGAAGTCTTGCGACGATCACCGTCCGCGGCGCGAGGGAGAATGTAGAACGGCAGATGGCGGCGTGCGAACCGCTGTTCTTCGAGCTGATCCCGCTGTCTTTGGAGGAGATCTTTATCAGTGAAACGGAGGTGGCAGGATATGACATCAAGAAACTTATTTTTTAAACTTATGAAGGAGGACCTGAAGCGAAGACTCTGGGCCATTGGTTTTTCGGTTCTGGCGCTGTTTTTTGCGATGCCGATGGCGGCAGCCATGGGGATCGGAGAGATCGGAAACCAGTACAAGCAATGGCTGATCTCCGGAACCGGATACGAGAATATGGTGCCGGAGGCACTGCGTCAGACGAAGATCCTGCGGCTTGCCGGTGAGATCCTGGGTTTTGAAAACTATGCCCTTTTTATGGTGGTTGGAGCCGCGGCGATGATCCTCGGACTCACAGGATTTTTGTATCTCCACTCAAAGAAACAGATCGATTTTTACAACAGCCTCCCCGTGAAGAGGGAGATGCTGTTTACAGTGAAATTCCTTGACGGATTCCTGATCATTCTGGCCGCTTACCTGATCAACATGTTCGCGGCGTTTGGAATTTTCTGCGGAAACGGGATCGCGGCGGGCGATCTTTTCAAGATGATGTTTGCTTCCTTCGCGGTCAATATGATCGGATTTCTCCTGATCTATGTGGTGATGGTGATCGCGGTGCTTCTCCCAGGGAATCTCTTTATCTCGATCCTCGGCGCAGGCGTCCTGTACGGATATTTGCCGGCGGTCTCCCTGCTGATCGAGGGCTTAAAATCCCTGTTCTTTGTGACACGGGGAAGAGAAGGCGATGTGTATTGGCTTGCAAAATACGGTTCCCCCATCGGCTATTTCACAAAACTGGCAGGCGCGGGGCTTGATGCGTTCCACTCAGACCAGTTTTATGACGATATCGACTATGGATTTTCCAGGATCCAGATGGAGCTGCAGAGTACCGCTGACAGCGGCGCAGAGCTCTTAAAGCTTTGCGGGCTCGGGATCTTTGCGGCGGTGATCCTCACCGGGATCGCACTGGTCCTCTATAGGATCCGACCGTCGGAGGCGGCGGGAAAGGCCATGTCATTTAAGAAGACTCAGGCGCCGATCAAGATCCTGCTTCTCATTCCGATGACCGTGACCACGACGGTATTCTTATGGAGCATCTACTACAGCGGCGTATGGGCAGCGGTCGGCTTTGTACTTGGACTTGTACTTACGAGCTGCCTCATCGAGATCATTTATCATTTTGATTTCACGAAGCTTTTTGCAAATCCGGTCCAGACGGTGATCGGAGGTGCCATAGCTATTCTGGTGGTGGGGGCCTTCTGGATGGACGTTTTTGGATATGATTCCTATATTCCGGACGAAAAGGACTTCGTATCCGCATCCATCGACCTGAACCTTGACAATGAGCCGGACTGCGGGCTTCCGTACCGGAGCGGTGATTCGTATCGTTGGCGCTATATGAATTCAAGTGATTACGCGGACGCAAATATGAAGCTTACCGATTACGCTGTAGTCCATGCCTTTGCGGAAAAGGCGGTAGAGAACGCGAAGCAGCAGAGAAACCAGCAGATAAAAGGCGACAGCTCCTACAGCTACCGCGATGACGGCGGCTATATGATCTATATTCAGGCAGGCTACCGGCAGAAAAACGGAAAGACAGTTTATCGTTCTTACCGGATCACCCGTTCCGTTCTTGGCAGTACCCTGGATGAGATCTATGCGACGAAGGAGTACAAGGACGGCACATATCCGGTGATGTCCTATCAGCCGGAGAATATCACGGGGATCTACTGGCTGTCAGACCGTGGTATCCTTGAAGTGAGTGCGGATGACACACTCCGCGCGGAGATCCTCGCGGCGTATCAGGAGGAATTGGCAGGGCTCACCATCAATGAGAGAGCCGTCGAGGTTCCGGTGGCAGCACTGAGATTTCTCACAAAGGCGGAGAATGAGTATCTCGGCGCGATCAGCAGCCAGAGAGGCTATACTTCCCAGGGATTCCAGATGGAAGATATGCAGATAGTGAACTTTGTTCCGGTCTATCCGTCCTTTACAAAGACGATTGCCCTCTTAAAGCAGGCGGGCACGGATGTGACAGCGAAGCTCTCTGCGGATGATGTCACACAGGTAAAGATCCTGTATCCGACGGAGTATGAGAGTACTGCAGCCGGGGAGAATGCGGTCACAGGAGAGGACGTCCCGATCAGCGAAAAAAGCGGGGGAGTGACGGCAGAAACGGAATTGAAGGCTGTTTCTTATGGCGGTCAGAAGATGATCACCATCGTAAATGACGGGTCGGAGGAGAACCGAAGGAAGATCGAGGAGATTCTTTCCGCCAGTGCGCCGGAGATCATGCTTGACAGAAACCGCCTCTGCACCTATGAGATGGGAATCGAGATCGATGTGTCCATAAAACCCGACAGCGCCTTTTCCTCCGGAAATGGAACTGTGGATGAACGGGTCTACCGGATCATGGGAGATACGGTTCCGGAGTGTATTGAGAAAGCGTTAAATTACAGTAAAATCAGTACAAAATCTGTTAGAAAAGGCATCGGAGTGATGAAAAACGATTGATAGATCAACGAATATCATGTATAATCGAACAAGTCTGAATAGGAGAGGAAAAACCTGGCAGGGAACTGCCGGGTTTTGCCGTTTCCTGAATCTGAAATATGGATAGAAAAATCGGAGGTTTATCATGGAATTTTTTGGAAATATCATAAAGGGGATCATGATCGGCATCGCGAACATCATTCCGGGCGTTTCCGGAGGAACAATGGCGGTGTCTCTCGGTATCTATGACCGGCTCATCGGCTCGATCTCCGGCCTGTTTCGGGAATTCAAAAAGAGTATCCTGTTTCTGATCCCGATCATTATCGGCGCCGGAATCGGCATTGTGGGTTTTACCTACGCCATCGAATACCTGCTCGATAAGCATACCTTCGTTACCTGTATGGCATTTGTGGGCCTGATTCTCGGTGGACTTCCGGCGATCTTTTTGTCCATGAGGGCAAAGGTATCTTCGGGCGGGGTCGGTGTCTTTGGAATCCTTGCCTTTGTGATCGCCTTTGCGATCTCCGGCGGCATGCCGCTTTTAAAGGAGAGCAAGGACGCCCTCACGGTGATCGCGGTGACTCCGGGGAATATGGTGATCTTATTTATCCTCGGTATTGTGGCTTCTGCCACAATGGTAATTCCGGGTGTTTCCGGCTCCATGATGCTGATGATCTTCGGCTATTATTACGCGATCATCAATACGATCAAGACATTCCTTGACAATCTCCGCGCCTTTGACCTTGCGGGCATGAAGGACGGGATCCTGCTCCTGGCGCCGTTCGGGATCGGCGTGGTTTTGGGAATCTTTCTGATCGCAAAGCTGATCACGTTCCTCTTTGAGAAGTACGGCGTGCAGACATTCTGCGCGATCTTAGGCCTCGTGATCTCGTCCCCGATTGCAATCTTTATCAACACGGGACTTGTATCGAAGCTCGGCTCCCTGTCACTGTGGGAGATCTTATTTGGAATCGTCCTCATGGCTGCCGGGGCTTTCGTTACGGTATTTGTGGGCGAGCGGTAAATATAAAAGACCGTCTGCGGGAAATGATAGGAAAGATATCCTATGCCCACAGACGGTCTTTTTACTCGATTTATTTAGTCCCGGTCCCACAGGACCGGTCCCGCCATTGCGAAATAGCTTATTCCTGATCCTCTGTAACGTTCACAGTTGTCTCAGCAGCTTCGGTCTCAAACTTCTCATCCGGTACTGTCTCGCAGGTGCAGGTCTCATCCGTCTTTTCTTCTCCGGCGGTTTCGGACGCTTCGGCTGTATCGACAACATCGATATCGTCATCCTCCGGCTTTGTCTCCGCGATCTTTGCACCGCACTTGCTGCAGAAAGCAGAGGTCTTTTCAATCTTTGCACCGCATTCCGGACAGTGGATAAATCCTTCTAAGGTGGAGAGCTTGTCCTGAAGCTCGTCGATGGTCTTTAAGCTTTCGCGGATCAGGGTGAATTCTGCGGTGTAGGCCTCCTCATCTGCTTCATTTGCGGCTTCGAATACCTTTTTGCCGATCTGCGCATACTGGCGGTTCAGCGCCTCCTTCTCCCTTGAGAGCTGCGTCTTTAACTGGACCGTGTCAGAAAGCTCCTTTGTCTTCTGGGCAACCTGTTTCCCGGTTTCGGTGAGGCTGCGTTTCATATCTGTAAAAAATGCCATTGCAATAAACTCCTTTCGAAAGTGGATTGGTACGGCCGCCTTAAAAGGCGGCGATATATTGTCTCTATTTTAATCTTTTTAGAAGAAAAAGTCAATTTCCAATGCCAGATTCATGAAGCGGCGGAAAAATCCAATGCCACCGCTGTATTGTACAGAATTTTCAGATCGGAAAATTCCTGCCTGCATACAGTAACCGCAGAACAATTATAGGACTTTAGTAGGTTGATGCGAAAGATAAAGTGTGCTATGATGGAAGCATTCAGCAGGTCTGCGCTTCCTGCGCAGTCCATATGTCAGACATAATGGAGGAAACGATCATGGGAGAAAAGAGAAAACCGGCAACGATCTGCATCCAGAGCGGATGGAAACCAAAGAACGGAGAGCCGAGAGTTCTTCCGATTTATCAGAGCACAACTTTTAAATATGAGACGAGCGAACAGATGGGAAGACTGTTCGATCTGGAGGAAGATGGGTATTTCTATACAAGACTTGCGAACCCGACGAATGATGCGGTAGCGGAAAAGATCTGTGAGCTGGAAGGCGGAGTGGCTGCGATGCTCACATCTTCCGGACAGGCGGCGAACTACTATGCGGCCTTCAATATCTGCAATGCGGGTGACCATATTATCAGCGCAGCGACGATCTACGGCGGAACCTCCAACCTGTTTACAGTGACAATGAAGAAACAGGGGATCGATGTGACACTGGTGGATCCGGACGCACCGGAGGAGGAGATCGAGAAGGCGTTCCGTCCGAATACAAAAATGGTATTCGGTGAGACGATCGCGAACCCGGCTCTTGTCGTTCTCGATATTGAGAAATTTGCCCGGATAGCCCACAGACATGGGGTGCCGCTTATCGTGGATAACACGTTTGCGACACCGATCAACTGCCGGCCGTTCGAGTGGGGCGCAGATATTGTGACCCATTCTACCACAAAATATATGGACGGACATGCGATGACTGTCGGCGGCTGCATCGTTGACAGCGGAAACTTCGACTGGAATGCCCATGCGGATAAATTCCCGGGACTTACCACACCGGATGAATCCTATCACGGAATCGTGTATACCGAGCGCTTCGGTAAGAAAGCCTATATCACAAAGGCGACCGCGCAGCTTATGCGCGATCTGGGTTCGATCCCGTCCCCGATGAACTCCTTCCTTTTAAATGTGGGTCTTGAGACCCTGCACCTGAGAATGCCGAAGCATTGCGAGAACGCCCAGAGGGTTGCGGAGTGGCTGCTTGCGAGAGAGGACGTGGCATGGGTCAATTATCCGGGGTTAAAGGAGAATAAGTACCATGCTCTGGCTGAAAAATATATGCCGGACGGAAGCTGCGGCGTGATCTCTTTTGGATTAAAGGGCGGAAGACGGGCGGCAGGAGAGTTCATGGACAAACTGAAATTCGTTGCCATCGTCACACATGTTGCCGATGCGAGAACCTGTATTCTCCATCCGGCAAGCCATACCCATCGCCAGCTTACCGATGAGCAGCTCGTGGAGGCGGGAGTTGATCCGTCCCTGATCCGGCTCAGCGTTGGAATTGAGGATGCGGATGACATTATTGAAGATTTAAGACAGGCACTGGAAGATTAAATGCTCCTGATGTGCAGGCTGTGTTGAGGACCAGATGACAAGAAGCCGCCGGGGAAACAGTCTCTGGAGGCCTAACAGAAGATATGAGGCATAATTTATGATCGAAATGGATGAAATGAAGGGAAGAGGAAAGCGTGGTCTTTTAAGAGTCGTATTCGGACGAACTATGTTCTTCCTGCTGTTTATCGCGCTGCAGCTGGCGTTTTTCTTCTGGATCTATGTATGGCTGGATAACAAATATCAGGCCTGGGGATACGGTTCTTTCGCTTTGATCAGTGCGATCCTCACGATCCATATTCTGAACGAAAAGCAGAACGCCAGCTTTAAAATGGCGTGGCTGATCCCTGTCCTGTTGTTTCCGGTATTCGGAACCTTGTTCTACGTGTTTGTCCAGCTTCAGATGGAGACGAAGATCTTCGCCAAACGGATCGCCGAGGTTCAGAAGAGGACGGACCACTTTCTGGAGCAGGACACGGCTGTCTATGAACGGCTTAGCCGCAGGAGCCGGAGAAATGCGAATCTCAGCCATTATATGAAGAAAAGCGGCGGCTATCCTACCTGGGACCGCACGAACTTCAAATATTTTCCGCTGGGAGATGAGTTCTATACGGATGTCCTTCAGGAGCTCCAAAAGGCCAGAAGATATATTTTTGTCGAATATTTCATTATTTCAAAAGGGATCCTGTGGGATTCGATCCTGAAGATCCTTGAGCAGAAGGCGAAAGAGGGCGTAGAGGTAAGAATCCTCTATGATGGCATGAACTCCTTTTCCAACCTGCCCCACGACTATCCGAAGGAGCTGGAGGCAAAGGGAATCCGCTGCCGGATCTTCAATCCGATCCGCCCGGCGATCTCTACAAGCCAGAATAACCGTGATCACAGAAAGATCCTTGTGATCGATGGTCATACCGCCTACACCGGCGGCGTGAACCTCGCGGATGAGTATATCAACCGGAAAGTCCGGTTTGGCCACTGGAAAGACAATGCGATCCGCCTGAAGGGAGAAGCCGTGAAGAACTTTACGGTGATGTTCCTCCAGATGTGGGATGTCTGCTCAAAAAAGCCGGATTCGGATTTTGATTACAGCCCATATCTTGATACCGGGGATTATTTCCATTCTCCGGAGCTTGACATGGACGGATTTTCGATCCCGTTTTCTGACAGCCCGATCGACGGGGAAGCGGTGGGACACCAGCTTTATCTGGATATTATCTATCAGGCAAAGAAATATGTGTACATTATGACCCCTTATCTGGTGCTCGATGATGATATGATCACAGCCCTGACCTATGCGGCAAAGCGCGGGGTGGACACGGTCATCATCATGCCTCATATTCCCGATAAAAAGTCAGCGTTCATGCTGGCCCATTCTTACTATACGGAGCTGATAGAGGCGGGGGTAAAGATTTACGAGTACCTGCCGGGGTTTGTCCACTCAAAGACGTTTGTCAGCGATGGGGAGAAAGCTGTGGTTGGATCCGTCAATATGGATTTCAGAAGCCAGTATCTGAATTTTGAGTGCGGGGTTTATATTTATGAGAATCCGGTGGTAGAGCAGATCAAAAAAGATTTTGATGAGACACTGCCGAAATGCGTGCGGATGACAAAAGAGAGCGTAGAGGCGCTTCCGGCACTGCATAAGTTCTGCGGAAAGGCGATGCGGCTGATCGCACCGTTGATGTAGGGAGAACGCAGGAGAAAAACGGCCTTGCGGGGAAAGAACCGGATGGCATCATACAGAAAAAGAAAAGGAAGCGGGCAGAGGAGAATTTCCTCTACTCGCTTCCTTCCTTCTCGTTCAGCGGGTCGGCAGCGGCTGTGTTGATGGATGATTCTGCGCGTTCCCGTAAAGAGGTTGCGCCAATCTCCTTTTTGTAGGCTGCGATCGCGTCCGCGATCCGTTCTTTGATGTACTGGTCTTTTTCTAATTTTCTTTCCTGCTCATCCGGATTATCCAGAATGGGTACGAAGAGAAACCTGCGGACAGCGAAGAGGATCGCAACGGCAACACAGCCGATAAGAGCTTCTTTGATGGCAAGGTGGTCGATGACCATCTGTCTTGCCACGGAGAAGAGAAGGACTTCGACGATGGAGTCGATGTCATGGCGGCAGAACATTTTTAAAAGCTCTACGCCAATGACGAGATCGAAGCTTTTCTTCATGAAATCGGAAAGATCGAAGCCATTGTCGAGATACAGGCTGTACAGGTTGTGGGGAACCGGCACAAAGGCGATCAGGATCGCGACGATCAGGATCAGGGCGCAGACAATCTCCAGATAGGAGGAGACTTTCATAAGGAATAGCTGCGCTCTCTGGATGCGGGGACTTGTGTAGTGCTTCATGAGCTGGTACCTCCCGGGGTATAGAGAAGTCTTGGTGACTTATGCAGAGGTGGACGGGTTGCTGCTTTGTCTTGAAACGTGCTGCAGGTGGTGGAAAACTACAGCAATATGGACAAATATTTAAAAATATTATACAGAAAACCGGCAATATTATCAATTATGAATTGAAATTGTGTTAAATAAAATACAAAATCGCCCCGGATCCGTTCATACTTTTTTAATAGAAAAAATTTTGATTTTTTATTACAAATATGTTACACTATTGTTCGTATGTATCGTACAGGAAGACGGAAAACAGTAATGGAGATAAACACATGAATGATGATAAAGATACAGTAAACTATATGGATTCTATCAACAAGGCGAGCAGAAAGCGGAGAAGGAAACCGTCTTTCTGGGAACAGTACGGAATCCTTGTGATCGGAGCGGCTGTTCTTGCAGTGATCGTTGTGGCGGTGGTATTTGGCGGAAAGGCCGTGAACGCCGTAAAAGGAAAAATGGCGGCGGCGCAGGCTGCATCTGAGTCCGCCTCGGAGAGCGAGAGTGCGGAGGAAGCTTCTCTTCAGGCAGAGGAGGAGAGCCGTGCAGAGATCGAATCCGAGTCGGCGGAAACGGATGCAAAGATTAAAGAAGTGATCGATTCCTACTCGAATCTTGGTATCGCGAAGGTCACAGGCTACTTAAATATCCGGAAAGACCCGAATGAGGCAGCGAATGTGATCGGAACACTTTCCGATGGAAGTGCCTGCGAGATCCTGGAGACTCTGGAGGGCTGGTATAAGATCAGCTCCGGCGAGGTCGAGGGATATGCCAGCGCGGAATATATCCTGACCGGGGATGAAGCAAAGACCGCGGCGAAAGACCTTGTAAAGGAACGTGTATATATTACCGCAGACAATTTAAATATCCGTGAGACACCTTCTATGGACGGAAACATCGTTGGAAAGTGCCTTCAGGGCGAGCTTCATGAACTTCTTGGGGAGACGGATGGATGGTATCAGATCTCCGGCGGTTATATCTCTGCGGATTACGCGGAAAAACGGTTCTGTATGAACGAGGCAAACAAGCTGGATATGAAGGCGATGGTCTTAAATTTCTATGACCGCCCGGGCGTATCCAATGTTTCCAATTATTTAAATATCCGTGCGGGCGCCGGTGAGAGCGAAAAGATCATCGGAAAGCTCCCGAGCTATGCCGGATGTGAGATCTTAGAGGACGCCAACGGCTGGTATAAGATCAGTTCCGGTGGAATTACCGGATATGTAAAGAGTGAATATATCCTGACCGGTGACGCAGCGAAGGAAGCAGCCATGAGCCATGCGGAGCTTATGGCGATCGTCCATGCGGACCGCTTAAACGCGAGAACAGAGCCGTCCACCGACGCGAAAATCTGGACCCAGATCTCCGAGAATGAGCGGTATCATGTCGCGGAGCAGCTTGACGGATGGGTAAAGATCGAATTTGATGAGGGCGGAGAAGGCGATGGAAATGATGAGATTTCTTCCGCGTATGTTTCTTCAGAATTTGTGGAAGTACGATATGCCCTGTCTGAGGCGATCAAATTCTCACCGACGGAAGAAAGTGCTTCCTTAAGAAGCCGGATCGTAAACTACGCGATGAAGTTCCTGGGCAATCCATATGTCTGGGGTGGTACGAGCCTTACAAGAGGCGCTGACTGTTCCGGATTTACCATGTCGGTTATGAAAAACTTCGGGATTTCTCTTCCGCATTACTCCGGTTCCCAGGCGAACAGCGGAAAACGGATCAAGTCGAGCCAGATGAAGCCGGGCGACCTGATCTTCTACGGAAGCAGCCGCGGAAGGATCAACCATGTTGCCATGTACATCGGCAATGGACAGATCATCCACGCAGCGAGCCGAAGAAGCGGAATCAAGATCTCTACCTGGAACTACAGAACTCCGGTGTGCATCGTGGATGTAATTGGAAACAGGTCCTGATCGGGTAAATTGTGATAAAAATGGATATGAGAACTCCTTTCTGGACATACTGGGTGTACCTGGCATGTCAGAAAGGAGTTTTTTTGTTATGAATGAAAAGGAACAGAAGGAGACAAAGGCGGAGGAGGAGCGGATCCGGGAGAACGGACAGGTGACGCTGGAAGAGAATGGTAAGAGGATCCATCTCTTATCTATCATCGGGGAGATCGAAGGGCATGACAATCTATCCGGGAGTACGAAGACTACAAAGTATGAACATATTCTGCCGGAACTTGCGAAGGTGGAGAGCGATGAGAAGATCGGAGGGGTCCTGATCCTTGTGAATACCATCGGCGGGGATGTGAGCTGCGGGCTTGCACTGGCGGAGATGATCGCATCCCTCAGCAAGCCGACGGTTTCCTTAGTCATCGGGGACAGCCACTCCATCGGTGTGCCGTTGGCGGTGGCGTCAGATTATTCCTTCATCGTACCCACCGGGACCATGCTGGTTCATCCGGTACGGATGAGCGGGGTGGTGATCGGGACGGCACAGACCTACGAATATTTTGAAATGATCGAGGAACGGATCATAAGCTTTGTATCAGAGCACAGCAGGATCGATCGGGAAAAAATGAAACGGCTCATGCACAATACGAAGATGCTGACGAAGGATCTCGGGACGGTTCTGGTCGGAAAAGAGGCGGTGGAGTGCGGACTGATCGACGGAGAAGGCGGAATCAGGGACGCCATCGAAAAGCTGAATGTGCTGATAAAAAACGACTGACCGAAAATATGTTCGATTTATAATTTCTTACGGTTGCATTTTGGCATTTTTTTTTGTATACTATATTTTGGGGTACTTGCCCCGTAAAGTTAAATGTGCTGATCAGTTGAAAAATGTCGCTGTTATCATAAAAAGTGTCAAAGATTCTAAGGAAACTTAGAATCTTTTTTTATTATAAACTGCTGCTGCCACTGATCTGTCCATGAAAAGCCTCTGAAAGAGATTTGCGAGGATTTAGATTAAGAAACACAGAAACAGCCGCAGAGGCATTAAAACTCTTATAAAACGGAAAGCAGAAGCTGAAATAGCCAGAGAAGCTAAAGCAATGAAGATCAAAATAAGAATAGCTGCATGTCACAGACATAACAGATGACAGAGCAAGCGGCAGAAGCAGAAGAGAGTATTCTGGTAACCAATATCAGGATTGCATATGATATACATCAAAATTGCAAAAATGATTTTATTGAAAACCAGTTAATTATGGGTGAAATGAATTGATTTTCTATCTATAACTCATTAGAAAACCAAATATATAACTGAAATTTTATAAAAATATGTTTTATAAGCTTTAGAATTGTAATGAAATATTTTTTCTTTATGATATAATCAGAAACAGACGCAGAAGGAGGGCCACTCATGAAGAAAAAGTATTTAGTTACAGTTGATGGAGATCGGTATATTTGGCAAAAAATCAGTGATAACTCAAACATAACTCCAAAAGAACCTTCTTTGATTGAGGTTATAAAAAAACTGCCTAAAATATTCAGACATATGGGCGCTGACCGATGGCTTGCGATGCTTGCAGTATTAGGAGAAACATGTCTTATTGCTGGATTGTCTTGTTATATGTTCCAAAACATAGCAATTATTGCAGCATTTGTTGCGCTTGTATTTACTGTTGTCCTTGGCCCGCTGAGCCGTTGGATTGGAAATTTAAACAACAAGTTATGTAGCTTTCTTATAATATATCCTGTGTGTATGATATGCTATATTGTTTTTTATGACCGAGCTTCGCAAATCAAACTCTTAAGCAGCGATAACATAGGCAATACACTGACAGCTGTTTCATTAATTATTACGATAGTTTATGAACTATTTAAAATGTTTTCAAATTTATCATTAGAGGTTTAATTCTCTAATGGTTCCAAATATCCAGATGATACTTAAATGGATTGCTCCATAGAATATATATAGTTTTCCTATAAAATGATTGTTTTTTAAGCCTATATTTTCAATAATCCAAATAGCTGTACATCCAAATAGTAGCTGCCATATGAGAATGCATTTTGAAGAAAACAATAAATCACAAATTCTTTTAATATATGGATACTCATAGAGTTCTTTTAAATAACATCTGAATTTAAGGCAATAATGGCTTAATAAGGGCAGTGCAACACAATTGTTAGAGTCCGATAGAAACAGCCATCCTAAGGC
>NZ_QWGO01000014.1:0-90906 GCF_003435535.1 Desulfotomaculum sp. OF05-3
TACATCTCAAACATCAGCCGGATATTTGCCGCTTCGTCTGGATTTACCACCAGCTTTTTTGTATTGATACCGTCCATCTTAATCGGCTCTGTATGAAAGCCGTAAGGGGCTTTCCCACCCATCTTGAAGCCTCGCTGGCTGCGGGAATAGTAAGCGTCCGTTACCCGCTTCTGTATGGTTTCCCTCTCAAGCTGGGCGAACACGATACAGATATTCAGCATCGCCCGCCCCATCGGGGTGGAGGTATCAAACTTTTCCGTAGAGGACACAAACTCTACATTGTACTGTTGGAACAGCTCCATCATATTGGCAAAGTCCAGAATGGAACGGCTGATACGGTCGAGCTTGTAAACCACGACCTTTGCAATCAAGCCCCGCTTGATGTCCCGCACCAGTTCTTGAAACTTCGGACGGTCTGTGTTCTTGCCGCTGTACCCTTTGTCTGTGTATTCCTTGCAGTTACCGCCTTTCAACTCGTATTTGCAAAATTCAATCTGGCTTTCAATGGAAATGCTGTCCTTTTTGTCCACCGATTGTCTTGCATAGATTGCGTCTATTCGATTATTCATATTGTCGCTCCTTTTCTTAAAAAAGAAACGGAGCTGCTGACAGTTTTATTATACCGCCAGCAGCCCCGCAAATCAATGATGGCTTCGGAAAACCTTATGCCCCGGCTTCCTCACTCTGCCGTTTGTCGGCATACTTGCGGAACACCTCATAAAGCTGCTGTTCCAGCTCCCGGCGTTTTGCCGCTTCCTGCTCCGGCGTGAACACCGGAGAGAGATTTTCCAGCGTGATTTCCTTTCCCTGAAAAGTCACGACTTCGGTTTCTTTCTTGTATCTGATATGCTCCATAGTACCTCCGTATTTAATTTTCAAAGTGCAGTGCCGCCATGCTGCGGCGTGAAATGTTTTCTGTCATCAATCACCGTTCCCTTGTGTGCCGCTGCTGCCGTTTCAGTTCTGCCAGCACCTCCGGCGGGATACGGTCTACCAGCCGCTGAATGTCTTTCAGCTCGCTTTCCAGCTTTGCCCGTTCCATCGTATCTTTCATCTTGCCTTTTTCGCTGGCTTTGGCTTTGGCTTCCAACTGTTCATTTTCTGCCAAAAGGTCGCTTATCGTGACCTTGTATTTTTTGAGCTGACCGGAGAAGTTCTCCATCTGCGGAAACCACTTTTTCAGCAGGGAGAGGGCTTCCTCTTTCTTCTTTCCGGCGTTGAACGGGGTAATATCGCCCAGCGTGGCTTCAATGGCTCTTGCCTGTTTGGAGAGATTGACCGCCTGCTTGAACAGACGGGTGGGGATATGCTTCCTGCCTGTCTTGCTGGCACTTTCTCCACGCTCCAAGTCGGGATATTTCTCCACCATATAGGCGTGAAAATCGTCCTGCCATTTTGTGAGGTTGGCTCTGTTCCCAATAATCTCCTTTGCACACAGGCGGTTGTCCTCTGTCAGCGGGACAAAGACCAAATACAGGTGGGGCGTTTTCTCGTCCATGTGTACCACCGCCGACACGATGTTTTCTTTCCCTACCCGCCCAATTAAGAAATCAGCCGCCCTCTGGAAAAATTCCTGTATCTCCTTTGGGGACTTCTTCTTAAAAAATTCCGGACTGGCGGTAATCAGCGTATCCACAAACCGGGTGCTGTCCCTGCGTGTCCGGCAGCCTGCCTGTTCAATGCGGCTTTGAATGAAGTGGTAATACCGTCCCTCCGGCTTGACGATATGGAAGTTGTACTTGCTCCGGCTGGTGTCAATGTCGGGATTGCTGGCATACTGTTCCTTTTGCCGTTCGTGATGGGCTTCCAGCGGTCTTGCCGGATTGCCCTTGTGCTTTTCAAATCGCAAAATAGCGTGTTGTGCCATGAAACTCCTTTCCCCATGCCCTTCCATTCCGTGACTTTTCCACAGGAAAATCCCGCAGAAAATATCTCAGATAGGATAGGAATGGATAAGATATAAATAAAATCGTTTTAATCTCTGTATTTCTATATACCGTCCGGTTTTCGTACTTCAAGAGGATTGATTATCGTACTTGTGGAGTGCGGTTTTCAGTCCGACCGCGTTCCATAACCGGATTTCTTGAAGTCGGTGTTTGGAACCGCTTCGTAGGATTTTGGGTAAATGCGGTTGGGTTTTCCACAGCCCTGCTTCTGAATCTCTACCAATCCGGCATATTGCAGCTCCCGCAGGGTGTTGACCGCCTTCTGCCGCCCGCAGTGGAGCAGCTCCACTACCTCGTTGATGGGATAGTAGAGGTAAATCCGCCCATATTCGTCCGCCCAGCCGTTTTTTCAGGATAGGTCTGTCCGGCGCAGGATAAAGGCGTACAGAACCTTTGCTTCGTTGGACAGTGGCGTGAATGTGTGGGCTTCAAAAAGGAAATTCGGAAGCCGGGTAAAGCTGACCGCCTTTCCCGGCTGATGGATATAAATGGTGTTTGTCATATCGTGTTTTGTGGACGGTTAGAAGCCCGTTTCCGGGGGCAGACGGTAGTTTCTATTGCCTGCCCCTGTTCTGTGCTTGCGAAGCCTTGTAAATCAAGGACTTTTCAGCCCCTAACTGTCCACACAAGACCTCCTTTTCCGTTCACTTTCTGTTTTCTGCCGCCTGTGAACTCTGGCGGCACAGTCGGGGCAGTATTTCGCCCGGTTGGACTTTGGGACGAACACTCTGCCGCAGACCGCACAGCGTTTTAGCTCCTTATCCCGGAAAATCTCCGCTTCCAGCGTTCCGACTTGCGGCAAAACCGACCAGCGGAACCACTTACAGCAGACCGAGAAAGAAATGGTCTGGGGGCAGGTGTGGGCGTCCCCGTCGTCAAGGGGCATACAGTTCCCGTCCTCATAGTTGCAGCACTCCCGGCGGATTAAGGCGTTTGCCTGTTTCCTCTGTGCCGGTGTCATACGGTAAAGGGAGCCGTCCGGCTTGCGCTCTATGGGCGGCAGTCGTTTATATGGGTTTTCTCTCATGTGTTCCCTCCATTTTTCCTCAGCCGTTCTCCCCGAAAGGATTTCCGGCGTTGGCACGCTCCCCGGACTTCGGGACATTTTGTCCCGAAGTGGCTCGTTGCGGTGCTTCCCCTGCCAGGGTATTCCTTTTCGGACGGTTATTCATTTTTCAAGGTGCAGCTCATCGATGAACTACCATAAGTCTACACCTAAAAGACCGCCCGCCCCGTATATCCATAAGGTCGGAAATCAGCTCGGAAAGCTCTCTATTTCCACGCTCTCGGAATTGTGATAGAATGGAAGAAAGCGAATGGAAAACGAGAATTTGAAAGGAGTGTTAAATATGAAATTCCCATTTTATGACGCACCAAATACAGCTACAATAACCTGTTGCCACATATTAGAGAATGGAGAACCTATTTTGTATGTATCACATGATGAAGATGATGGAATGTGGCAATTTCTATGTGGAAAAGCACATGAAACAGACGAAGCAAAGTTAGTATCCTTAAAATCAGTATTCGACTTAGATAATTCTGTTGGTATTCTAAAGGATATGCCTTGCGGTTACTATGCTGAAAGAAAAGCTCAAGATGATGAATGGAGTGTTAGAAAACGGTAACTATCAGCTCAGTCAATTCAAGTTTGGAGAATTGAGAAAATCGGCATTTTGGAAGATAAAAATGAGAAGGAAAATAATAAAAATGTTTAAAGGATTTGACTTTACGGATTTTTGGACTGAAGATGAGGTTCATGATTGGGATGACTATATGGAATCAACACCATCAGATGAGCTTATTGCTGAACTTGAGGAAGAATTAGGATATAAACTGCCCGAATCTTATATATGGTTAATGAAGCAACATAATGGCGGTGAACCAAGAAATACTGCATTTCCAACAAAGAAACCTACCAGCTGGGCTGATGATCATATTGCTATTCAGGGAATTTATGGTATCGGTAGAGAAAAAGATTGCACTATTTGTGGTAATCTTGGAACAAAATTCATGGAAGAAGAATGGGGGTATCCAGATATAGGTGTTGCTATTTGCGATTGCCCATCAGCTGGACATGAGATGATTTTCCTAGATTACAGAGAGTGTGGACCACAGGGCGAACCTAAGGTTTCGTATGTTGACCAAGAAATGGATTATCAAATTATTGTTCTGGCGGATAATTTTGAGGATTTTATCAAAGGGTTAATATCTGAAGATGGTTATTGGGATGATGAAGACTAATTAGCAAACATGAGTTTGCAGGAGGCTTATGATTATGAACAATATTGAAAAGTGGATAGACAGCATATTTGAAAATACAATTCCAAATGAAGTAGTCGGCATAGCATTCAATCTGTATGAAGATGAAACCAATCAGTGGTCTATCGAAATGATAGGAAGCGCCAGCTTCGATGTTGAAGATCCTGATTGGGCTTGTGATGAAGTATTTGACACAAGGGACAATACGCTATCATGGGTACAGGACACAACATGGGAAGATGTTTTGCAAGAAGCGATAGGAAAAATTCAAAAATATATTGAAGTTGGAAAATACGCCGAACAAATGAGGACTTACTCAGGTGTTGGTGTTGGTTTTGTGGATGGAGATATTACTATTGTTTATCAGAAGATTTAGCTATTCCCATTTACCGAGTAGGCAAGGAGGGAGCGCATGGAACTATCTATACAAGAGCGATTGAAAGACCTGCGCGTGGAGCGTGGACTGACGCTGGAGCAGCTTGAAGAACAGGTAAATCTCTCCAAGTCTGCGCTGGGCAGTTATGAAGCAAAGGACTTCAAGGACATCAGCCACTATGCCATTATCAAGCTGGCGAAGTTTTACGGCGTGACCGCCGATTATCTGCTGGGGCGTTCTCAAACAAAAAATCACCCAAACGCCGATCTTGCAGACCTGTGTTTGAGTGATGATATGATTGACCTGTTGAAAAGCGGGCTGGTGGATAATTCCCTCTTGTGTGAGCTGGCGGCGCACCCTGATTTTCCCCGGCTCATGGCTGACCTTGAACTCTATGTGAACGGAACGGCAGTCAAGCAGGTACAGAGCGCAAATGCCATTGTGGATATTATGAGCGCAGCCATTATGAAGCAGCACAATCCCGGCTTGACTGACCCGCAGCTAAGACAGCTTATCGCCGCTCATATTGATGATGACAGCTTTTGCCGCTATGTGATACAGCAGGACATAAACAAGATAGCCCTCGACCTGCGGGAAGCCCATAAGGACGATTTTTTCAGCGTTCCGGAGGACACCCGCTGGAAGATTTCTTGCAGACCGCCGAGGAAACTGCCAGTCCAGACAGCGACCCGGAGCAAGCGGCTTTGGTGTTTATCTGTAAGCGGCTCAAGCTGAATTTGAAAAAGCTGTCCGAGGAAGAAAAGAAGTGGCTGAAAAAGATTGCACAGAAATCGGACTTGCTGAAAAATCCAAACCCACAGCGGGGGAGAAAGTAATAAATATGAAATTACAGAACGGAGGAAATCAAAAACATGAATTTCTTTATGAAAAAGAACTCGCAGACAAATAGTAAGCTAACAAAGCCGGATATTGAAAAACTTTTACAAGAAGCATATCAAGCTAATCCTAAGTGTTACGAAAAGGAAGATGGTACACTTTTGATAGGGCTTGCGCTTACAGAAGATACCGATTCTCTTTTCCCCATCGTGCCGGAGGAGCAGTGGGCAATAGAGGGCAAGACAATTAGCGAATGGATTATTACAATGGTTAGCCTTACAAATCCACAAGGTGGAATTATCGGGCAAATGGAATACCACGAAGCCATAAAACGACTTGAACCATTTATTCTTATGAAAAAAGATAATTGGGCACTTATTAGAGCAATGACCCATGAAGAATTAGACAGTCTATTTGGAAATCTTCCTCGTAAATTATATTGATTACATACAGATTAGGAACGGATAGCAAAGCCAGCGTGTCAGTCAACGGTCAAGATGAACGGCGCATAAATGCGCCGCCGTTGACAGCCTCGCCCGCCTTTGCTAATGGGCAATCAAGGCGGGAAAGCCCTAAAATGGCTTTCCCGCCCATTCCGATTTTGAGAAGAAAGTCCGTCCGCTTTTTCGTGGGTGTGGCTATCCGACTGGGACACTTTGTCCCATAGTCCGGCATAGGACGAGGGACGGGGCTTTCATATACGCCCTGTCTGCTGATGAAACCAGTCCTGCACTTGCGGCGCCACGTCACGCAATCACAGCCCTGTTTTCCTGCCGTTTCAAATGCCCTTGCCCTCCCCGGTGGCAACCGCATTTTCGTAGCAACGCCGACAGAGCGTATAACACACTACACTTTGCAAGCAAAGTCGTGTGCCAAGGGGTAAGCCCCTTTGGAAACCCCAGACAACAAAACAGGCTGAATGTCTCGCACTTCCCCGGTGCTTGATATTCAGCCTTTATTTGTTGTCAGCAGCCCCCGTTTCGTGGTCTGCGTGTAGTTCCTTGTAAACTGACCTAAGAAGTATTTAAAAGAATTTGGAATTGGCATAACTTTTTGTATCGTTATACAGATGGTAAATTTGATGATTTTAGATATGTTGTTTTGGGATACTGTGAATCAAGCAGACCTGATGAGTTGAATATAACATCATACGATATGCAAATGCTTGATAAAATGATTGAAGTATATGAAGCAAATAACATATCAGAAAATGATAAAGGCTTTTTGGCAAGCAGAATGCATAAAATTTCAAATAAGTGCGACTGTCGATTTGAAAATAGAAAAACCAAACAAGAGCAATTAGATTTCATAAATAGTTTGTCTGAAAGTCAGCTGAAAGAAGTTGTCAAACAGATTGAAATGTATGATTTAGCAAGAGAATTATATAGCAAAGACTATAGATAAGTAAAAGGCTACCTCACCATCTAAGTGAAGTAGCCTTTCAAAAATTTCAATTTCACGAATTGCGTATAATCATTAAGTAAAACGAACTCCCCATTATGGAAAAATAAATAAAAATCGTGGAAAACGTATAAAAATGAGTTTATATACAGTAGGAACACTTTTCCGAAAAGGGAGTTTCTTTTTATAGAGCAACAGTGCTATTTTTTGTGGCTTTTGTATAAGAAATATGATAAAATGGGTGGAAAAGAGCGAATAGTAGAACTGATATGAAAGGGATAAATAAAATCTGAACGGAATCAAAAGGGGGATTTCGGGGGAGTGAAGGGAAAGAGAAACTTATGGGCGGTGTTCCTTGGAATTGCAGTTGCAGCGATGAGTGCGGCGGGCTGTGGCGCAGGGGAGAGCAGCGGACAGGGACCGGAGAAGGTGAGTGAGGAGAAGAGGCTTACGGTGTATACTTCCCACAAGCAGGAGGTCTATGCGCCGATCATAAAGGAGTTTGAGGAGCGGACCGGAATCTGGGTGGAAGTGGTTCCCGGGGGAACGACGGAGCTTCTGGAGCGGATCCGGGAAGAGGGGGAAAAGGGATCCTGTGACGTGATGTTCGGCGGAGGTGTGGAGAGCTATGAGGTCTTTAAGGACTGCTTCGTGTCATACGAGAGTACCCAGAGCGATCATATCGAGAGTATATACCGGACTGAGGATCATGTCTGGACTCCGTTTACGGAGCTTCCCATTGTTCTGATCTACAACAATAAGCTGGTGGACGCGGCTTCCGCCCCGCGGGGATTTGAGGATCTGTTTGACGGGAACTGGGACGGAAAGGTGTCCTTTGCGGATCCGGGAAGATCCGGCAGCAGCTGCACGATGTTGGAGACGATGATCCAGGTCCTGCCGATGCGTGAAAACGAGGTCCTGGAACAGTTTGCCAGAGTGCTCGGCCGCCGGATGGCGGCAGGATCTGGCGCCGTGCTCGATGAGGTGTCAGAGGGAACATATCTGGTTGGTCTGACTTTGGAGGAAACTGCGAAAAAGTATATCGACCGCGGCGCGGCGATCTCGATCGTCTATCCACGGGAGGGAACCAGCGCGGTGGCAGACGGATGCGCGGTGATCAGGGGGACAGAGCATGAAGAAAACGCGAAGCTTTTTGTGGATTTTATCGTGAGTCCTGATGTCCAGAGACTGGCTGTCGAGAAGCTTTACAGACGGACGGTCCGCGATGATATTACCCCGGATCAGAAGGAAGAGGGATCGATCATGGACTTCGATCTTGGATGGGCAGTAAAAAACCAGAAATCCATTTTGGAAAGATGGGCGGCGCTCATGGCAGGAAACGGAGGTGGATCATGAAGAACTTTATCCAGAGATCTTTCCGGCGTGAGCTTCTTGTGAGTTTTCTCGCTGTGTCTGTTCTTCCACTGATCGTGTGCTGTGTGTTTCTGATTCAGATGTTTAAGGTGAAGGTCGGAAGAGATTTTGAGAAAAAGGATATGGAGCTTGCCGGTGCGGTAGAGCAGCAGCTGATGACGCTGTTTGACGCTTACCATGACGCAGCGGAGGAACTGTGTACGGATCCGCTGGTCGCCGAGGCGCTGAAAAAAGAAAGCTTTGGAAAGAAGAATGAAGTGTATCGCAGTCTGTACGGGGCGACCGCTGCATGTCGTGAGATGGCGGGATTTCATCTCTACAATGCGGGCGGATCCTGCCTGTATTCTACAGGAAACCGTACCTACGGACAGACGCTGCCGGTATACTGGGGGATCCTGAGAGAGGCCCATGCCCATCCGAATGACCTGATCATCCGGAGTGATCTGGAGATTGGCGGTGATGAGGTCCTGCGGTTTGCCAGAGCGGTGACCGGAAATTCAGAGGAATGTTCCGGATATTTTGTGGCCACAATGACGGCGGAGCATTTCGCGAAGGCGCTCTCCGGTACATACAGCGGTCAGGACGGAATCTGTATCCTCAATGGATTTCTGGAGACTGTGTACAGCGTAGGCACGGCATCGGGGGAGACGGTCGGAGATGTTCTGAGAAACCGTTTTTTACAGGGGGAACCTCTGACGGAGATTTGGAACAACAACAGTATCTACGTCTCAAAGTTAGGGGATACAGGGCTTTACAGCGTTCTGATCCGTCCCCATGTTTTTACAAGTGATACCACGAGATCCATGTATACAGTTCTTCTTTTCATGGCCGCGGGAAGCTTTCTTTTAAGTGTTGGTGTCGCGATCGGGATCAGCTCCTTTCTTTCCAAGCCGATCCATGTACTTCATGATGCCATGGATGAGGTTCAGGAGGGAAATCTGGATACCCATGTGGACATGGAACGTCAGGACGAGTTTGGGGAGCTGGCGGAAAATTTTAATATCATGACAAAGAGGATCTCCTCCTACATGGAGGAGCGGGTTCGGCGCGAAAAGGAGCTGAACGAGACCCAGATCGCCATGATGCAGTCCCAGCTAAATCCGCATTTTCTCTACAATACCCTTGATACGATGAAGTGGGTGGCGAAGGCGAACCATATTCCGGAGATCGCGACGCTGGCGGCAAAGCTTGCGAAGATCTTAAGGACCAGTATTTCAAGCGCCCAGTTTATCACGCTGCAGGAAGAGATGACACTGGTGGAAAGTTATGCAAAGATCCAGAAGATCCGGTTTAACGGAAAGTTTGATTTCCGCTATGAGATCGCTCCTGAGACGGAGGAGATCCTGGTTCCAAAGCTCATCGTTCAGCCCATTGTGGAAAATGCGGTGATCCATGGGCTGGCGGATGCGGATGAGGGGCATATTTTTGTCAGGGCATATCTGGAAAGGAAGGAGCTTGTGATCGAGATTTCAGATGACGGATGCGGGATCAGCGATGAAGTGATCCGACGGCTCGGAAACCGGGACAAGGAACAGAAGAATGGCCATATCGGCTTTTACAATGTGGATACGATCATCCGGCTTCATTATGGAAAAGACTACGGTCTCAGGGCAGAGCGGCTGGCTGCAGGCGGAACAAAGGTAACGATAAGAATACCGGTGAATGGCTCCGGAGAGCCTGATCCAGGTGTGAAAAACAGATCCTGATGACCGATGGGGAATGGAAAAAGGGAAGGGGGGAGCTGTTATGATCAAGGTGATCGTTGTAGATGATGAGCGGTTCGTCCGGATGGGCATTGTCGGTGAGACGGACTGGGCCTCGCTGGGATGTGAGGTCGTCGGTGAGGCGGAAAACGGGTCAGACGCGCTGGAACTGGTCCATGAAAAGAATCCGGACCTGATGATCTGCGATATCCGGATGCCTAAGATGAACGGTCTTGAGATGTTAAAGAAGCTTCGGGAAGAGAAAAATCCGGTACAGGTGATCTTTCTGACCGCGTACAGCGAGTTTTCCTACGCCAGAGAGGCGTTGAAGCTTTATGCATTTGATTATCTGCTAAAGCCGTTCGAGGACGGGGAGCTGGAGAACGCGATCCTCAGGGCGAAAGAGCGGATCGAGACAGATCGGGGGAAGCAAAGAGATACCGGTCTGAGCAGATCTGTCCTGGATAAGGCACCGGTAAAGGAGCAATATCCGGGAGCTTTGGAAGGTGACGGACCAGAGATCAATGCCGCGGTGATCCGGCTCTGTCTGCCATTCGATGAGAATACCGCGGGCCTTACCGGATATGTCCGGGACGCGGTGCTTTATATGGCATCTCATTACGGGGAAAGTACGATCAATGTGGCGAAGATCGCAGGTGCGGTGGGGATCAGCGAAGGCCACCTGAGCCACTGTTTCAAGAAAGAGACAGGATATACGGTGATGGGGTGGCTCACACGGTACCGGATGAAAAAGGCAGTGGAATTGCTTTCGGACCACCGAAACAAGGTGTACGAAGTGGCAGAAAAAGTCGGATATAAAGATATTGCGTATTTTTCTAACACATTTAAAAAAATTGCGGGTGTTGCTCCATCGGAGATACAGGAAAAATAATCTGGATCCTGAAAAAACAAGCCGTTGGAGGCCATCAATGGAAAAAGGTAAGAATTAAAATGAAAATATAGGAGGAATCAGTATGAATGTAAAGATGTTTGGGGAGATCTGCGATGCGTTTGGACCGAGCGGATTTGAGGAGGATGTAATCCGCACGGTTGCGAAGTACTGCAAAGGTCTGGAGCTGGAAAATGACGCGATGAATAACCTTTATGCGCGTATGCCCGGTGAGGATCCGGAGAAACCGGTCGTGATGCTGGATGCCCATACAGATGAATGTGGATTTATGGTACAGAGCATCAGAGAAAACGGAAGCCTGGAGATCCTCATGCTCGGTGGAGTGATCCTCACGAACCTTCCGGCACACACAGTAATGATCCGGACCAGAAGCGGGAAACTTGTACGGGGAATTATTTCGTCCAAGCCGATCCATTTTATGACTGAGGCAGAGCGGGCCTCCCAGTCGCTGAGTATTGAGACGCTGAGCGTGGATGTCGGCGCAGTGAGCAGGAAAGAAGTGACAGAAGTATTCGGTATTTCCATTGGAGATCCGGCAGTCCCGGAAGTTTCATTTTCCTACGATGAGGAACGTGACCTCTGCTTTGGAAAAGCGTTTGATAACCGTGCAGGCTGTGCATGCATTATCGACACCATGACCCGTCTGTGCGGGGAGAAGGATCAGCTGGCGGTACGGGTGACCGGAGCGTTTGCGGCTCAGGAGGAAGTTGGAACAAGAGGTGCCACAGTCACATCCCAGATTGTCCGTCCGGACCTGGCGATTGTCTTTGAGGGCTCCCCGTCGGATGATTTCTATTTCAGTGCAGCCCAGACTCAGGGGCATATGCGGGGCGGTGTCCAGATCCGCAGGATGGACAAGAGCTATATTTCAAATCCGGTGTTTATCGAGTATGCGGAGGAGCTTGCGAAGAAATTCGGAATCCCATTTCAGGAGACGGTCCGCCGCGGCGGAAGTACGAACGCGGGAAAGATCAGCCTGACAGCAAAGGCGGTTCCGGTCCTGGTTCTCGGCGTCCCGAGCCGGTATGTTCATACCCATTATAATTTCTGCGCGAAGTCCGACCTTGAAGCGGCAGCAGATCTTGCTGTGGAAGTGATCCGGGGACTTGACGCGGAAAAGATCCGCCATATCTGCAGACAGGATATTTTAAAATAAGAAGATCACAGGGACCCGAAAACGGCAGTGTCCCTCAGGCAGGTGAAGAAAGAACAACAGAAAAAAGCGTCCGGATCCATAGGAATGGATTCCGGACGCTTTTTCCGTAAAAATGAGGAACTAAATGGAAAAACTCAGAGGCGGAGGTTTGTGGGGGTTATGCCTCTAATTTTTTCCCGGTGATCATCTCATATGCTTCCAGATATTTCGCGATGGTCTTATCGACGATCTCCTGCGGAAGTGTCCAGTCGTTGCCCGGATGGGAAGTGAGCCAGTCGCGGGCGAACTGTTTGTCGAAGGACGGCTGACCGTGGCCCGGCTCATAACCTTTTGCCGGCCAGAAGCGGGAGCTGTCCGGTGTGAGCATCTCGTCGCCGATCACGAGATTGCCCTCGTCATCGAGACCGAATTCGAATTTTGTATCAGCAATGATGATGCCTCTGGTAAGTGCATATTCTGCACATTTCTTATATAAAGCGATCGTTGTGTCGCGAAGGAGCTCTGCATATTCACGGCCCTTTCCCGGGAAATATTTCTCGAGATGATCAATGCTCTGCTCGAAGGAGATATTCTCGTCGTGGTCACCGATCTCAGCTTTTGTGGACGGGGTGTAGATCGGCTCCGGGAGCTTGTCGGATTCCTTTAAACCTTCCGGAAGACGGATTCCGCAGACGGTACCGTTTTCCTTGTAGCTTGCCCAGCCGCTTCCCGTGATATAACCGCGGACGATGCACTCGATCGGGAGCATATGTAATTTGCGGCACATCATGGTTTTGCCCTCAAATTTTTTCTGCTGGAAGAACTCCGGCATATCCTTTGTGTCGACGGAGATCATATGGTTCGGAACAATATCTTTTGTCAGGTCAAACCAGAATTTGGACATCTGGGTCAGAACAGCACCTTTGGAGGTAACCTCATTGTGAAGGATCACGTCGAAACAGCTGATACGGTCGGTAGCAACCATGATAAGGCTGTCACCATTGTCGTAGATCTCACGTACTTTTCCTTCTTTGATCGGTTTTAATTCCTGCATGTCTACACCTCTTCATTATATTTTCTTATGCAGCGTTTGTCGTATCATAAAAACGCTGAGCGAACTTACAGTAAAGTTACCATTAAATGGCGGTTTCTGTCAATGTTCAATTTGCACAATATTTACATAAGAAAAAATAAATGTTTTGGAAATAGGATCGCATAAAGAATTTTACAGGCTTTTGATAAAATATATAAAAGTTGTGCTAATATTTATAAATAAGCTATACCAATAAGTACGCGACCAGTTATAAGAAAGACATGGACGACTTTGAACTCCGGTGTCCGGAACTGACGGGATCCTGCAGATCAGCATGATGGGGAAAAATGTGTGCGGACGAATGATGCTCAAATAAATATACAGCAAAATGCCTGTGCTTCCAATTCTGCCATAGAAAAACATATGTCGAAACTGCACAAAAATATCAGAAATATGGAACAAAATTATACAGATTCACAGGATTCCACAAACTATCGCAGTTTTGTCCACTGTTAAAAATTTCTGCGCGCCGGTATAATAAAAGTATAAAATGAGTCGTGAGAGAAACAAGATGACCCAGTAAATGAAGGAGGAAAAGTTTTATGAGAAAACGTACTTTGTCATTGGCACTTGCAGTTTCCATGGCAGCGATGTCCCTCGCGGGATGTGGCGGTGGCGGAACGACAGCTACGACAGCAGCAGCCGGCGGTGAGACCACAGCGGCGGCAAGCGAGGCGGCAACAGAAGCTGCGTCCACAGACGATTCCAATCTTTCTGATGTAGAAAAGATCATCAAGGAAGCAGAAGGAATGTCCATGGAAGAATTAGCGAAGAAAGCTATCGAAGAGTCCAACGGAAAGACCTTCTATGGTGTTGGTAACTCCAGCCGCGGAAAGAGCGCGCTGCCGTTATTCATCGAATACCTGCAGTCCATCGATCCGTCCTACAAAATGGAATATGAGTGGCAGCAGCCGAAGAACAACAAGATCTTTGAGCAGCTGACCGCAGACTCCTTAAAGACAGAAGGAACCTTCGCGATGACCCTGATCCAGGATGGCAACCAGATCGAGTCAAAGATGGTTCAGCCGGGAATCTTAAAGACCTACATCCCGAAAGAGTGGGCAGAGGCAAACGGAACAACACCGGACGCATATAAAGGATTCCTTCCATTACAGACATTAAACAAAGTATTTATGTATAACAGCACAGGAAGCGCTGAATATAAGAACTGCTGGGATTTCGTGGCAGAGGGCGTTCACCCGTTATATATGGATATCGATTCCGAGATCGTCGGCAAAAACTTCTTATATATGCTGACAGAAGATAAGTATGCCGGATGGTTAAAAGATGCTTACGATGCTCTCGATGACACAAAGAAGGCATACTTCAAACCGGTTATCGACGAGATGGCAACAGATGCTGAGGATCTTGGACTTGGTGAGAACGGCGCATATGCCCTCGCATGGATCAAGCTCTGGGTTGAGAACTACAATGAGCAGACAGACGATGGCCCGATCTGCAACACACTTGTAACGGATTCCGCAACAGACCAGGCCGGATTATTAGTTTATTCCAAACTTCGTTCCGTAGAAGAGTCCGCAGGCGTTTCCTTAAATAACATTAAGGTTGCCGCTTATCAGGATGGCTACAAAGGCATCGGTGGTTACGGTTACTGCCATTATCTCTTCGTTACAAACAACAGCCCGCTTCCGTGGACCGCATGCGCATTCATCCAGTACATGACATGTACAGAGGACGGCTTCTCCGCATGGGGCAAAGATATGGGCGGCTACTCCGCTAACCCGGAAGTTGCAGCAGCGATCGAGGAAACTTACCAGCACAGCAAGGGCGGCTACAACGAGGCCGGCGAAGACCAGTTCCCGTGCAAGGACGACCGTGGATATGACTGGTGGACAACAGACGGCGAATTAGTTCTGGAAGATCCGGACTACTGTGCATCTGTTTCCTTTACAGTCGGCAGCTGGATCGAGCTTCTCACGAAGTACAGCGACTCTGCAAAGTAAATGAACCTGTAACCGTTCAGTGCCTTCACAGTTACATGCAAAAATCCATTCCAAATTGACTTCGTCAATGGGATTTTTGCCTACTGCGCGACGCGTTCTTACGGTCCGCGCAGTGAATGCGCAGACCTATTGAACAGTTGCATGAAACAAGATAGTTCGAGGGTGCCGTACATGTGTGCGGCGCCCTCATGTTACATATGGCATCTGCCGTGAGAGAAAAACGGCATCCATGTTTTAAATGAAAGGAGCGGACAATTCTGTGAACAGATACAATCGTGTAAAAACATATTTTTCAAAACCGCAGAACATCATCCTTCTCCTGTTCGGCATCGTACTGACGTTCTCCACTGTTGCGCCGATCATCGCCATCGTAAAAGATACGATCACGATCCATCCGGGAACCATTGACGCCCATCTCGCCGGAAAGGCGTCCGGTTACACGCTGATCAACTATGTGGACCTCTTTACAAGCCGTCTGGCGAAGACAAACCTCTGGAAGCCGTTGTGGAATACGATCCTCTTAGCAGTCTTTACCTGTACGATCTCTATCCTCTACGGCGGAACCTTTGCGTTTCTGGTAACAAGAACGAACCTGAAATTCAAAAAGTATTTAAGCTCCATCTTTATTTTCCCGTACATCATGCCGCAGTGGACGTTAGCGGTTGTATGGCAGAACGTATTTAACAGCAACGCAGTCGTTGGTACATCCAACGGACTCCTTGCATCCCTTACCGGCATCTGCATGCCGAAATGGTGGTGTCTGGGATTATTCCCGAGCTCTGTGGTTCTGGGACTTCACTACGCGCCATTCGCTTACATCCTGATCGGCGGAATTTTCCGGAATATGGACGCAAATCTGGAAGAAGCGGCAACGATCCTCGATACACCGAAATGGAAGACGATGTTTCGCATTACGCTTCCGATGGTAAAACCGGCGATCCTCTCGACGATCCTTCTCGTATTCGGAAGCGCCATGGGAAGCTACCCGGTACCGCATTATCTTGGACTTACCACCCTTTCCACGAAGTACATTTCCTTAAACTCCAAGTACACCGGTGAGGCGAGTATTTTAGCCATCATCATGATGATCTTCGGTGTGGCGATCCTCACGATGAATCAGGTGAGCTTAAAGAGCCGGAAGAACTATACGACCGTCACCGGCAAATCCGGTCAGTTATCGAAGATGAACCTTGGAAAAGTCGGAAAATACGCGATTGCAGTTGTGATGATCATTCTGACCTTCTTCACAAGTATCTTCCCGATCTTTTCCTTCGCCCTTGAGACGTTCCTCCCGAACCCGGGCGACTACAGCTTCCTCTACACGAAAGACTTAAGCAACCTGACCACGAAATGGTGGATCACGAAAGAGAATATCACCGAGAACGGTATGTACGGACAGCACGGTATCCTCTATAACAGTACGATCTGGCATGCGTTCGCCGGTACACTTTTAGTTGCTGTCTGCTGTGCGCTGATCGCAGGTACCATCGGTACCCTGATCGGATACGCGGTCGCGAAGAACCGCAGAAGCCGTTGGGCAAGCTATGTAAACGGCGTGGCCTTCCTTCCGTATCTGATGCCCTCCATCGCTGTCGGTGCTGCATTCTTCATCCTGTTCTCCAACGAGAAGATCAACCTCTTCAATACATATACGCTGCTGATCATCGCAGGTACGATCAAGTACATTCCGTTTGCGAGCCGGAGTGCGTTAAACTCCATGCTGCAGATCAGCAATGAGATCGAGGAAGCGGCGATCATACAGGACATTCCATGGACGAAGAGAATGTTCCGGATCATTATTCCGATCCAGAAATCCGCGATCATCAGTGGATACATGCTTCCGTTTATGACATGTCTCCGTGAACTGTCACTGTTCCTGCTCTTATGTACGCAGGGCTTCATCCTCTCGACGACGCTGGACTATTTCGATGAAATGGGTCTGTACGCGTTCTCGAGCGCGATCAACCTGATCCTGATCGTTACGATCCTGATCTTCAATACGTTAGTCAATAAGCTGACAGGTGCAAGCCTTGACGATGGAATAGGAGGAAATTAATATGCCGGAAATCACATTGAGAAATATAACAAAACGCTGGGGAAAATTCTTCGGAGTCGATCATCTGGATCTTGACATCGCGGATAACTCCTTTATCACACTGCTCGGACCGTCCGGATGCGGAAAAACAACGATCCTCCGCATGATCGCGGGGCTCGAGACACCGACCACCGGTCAGATCAAGATCGGAGATAAGGTTGTGTTTGACAGCGAGGCGGGAATCAACATTCCGGCCAATAAGCGTAAGGTCGGATTCCTGTTCCAGAACTACGCGCTGTGGCCGAACATGACCGTTTACCAGAATATTTCTTTTGGTTTAAGCAATATCAAGGAAGAACTTCCGAAATACGATTTTGATGCCATGACGACGGGGGAGCTGATCCGGGCGCTGAAGAGCGGAAAGAAGATTAAAGAGTTAGTGGAAGAGTGCCGCGATAAGAGAGGTAAGCTCGACACGGATAAAGTCTATCTGAAATTTATCGACGCATTCATCCTCTCTATTTATACCGCGAAGATCCTCTACGGATACGGGATTCAGGACGCGGCAGATCCGGACACAGCCGCAAAGGCGAAGTTGGAGGAGCTGACAAAGAAGCTTGACGGGATCAAAAAATCCTACGAGTCAAAGGGGCAGTCCTTAAATGAGGAGTATGCCGTTGTGTCCGGTGGAAAAGTTCTGACAGAAGACAGAAAACTCACGAAGGAAGAGATCGATAAATCCGTCCGCAGAGTTTCCCGGATCGTCAAGATCGGCATGTTCATGAACCGTTACCCGGCAGAGCTCTCCGGCGGTCAGCAGCAGCGTGTTGCCATCGCGAGAACCTTGGCACCGGAACCGGCAGTTCTCTTCATGGATGAGCCGCTGTCAAACCTTGATGCGAAGCTCCGTCTCGAGATGAGATATGAGCTGCAGAGACTTCATGTTGAGACGGGAAGTACCTTTGTGTATGTCACCCATGACCAGATGGAGGCCATGACACTGGCGACAAAGATCTGTCTGATCAACAACGGTGTGCTTCAGCAGTATGATGCTCCGCTTGATGTATATAACAGGCCGGCAAACCTTTTCGTAGCGGACTTCGTCGGAAATCCGTCCATCAACTTTGTGGAGGCGAAGGGAAAAGAACAGGCTGATGGAAGTTTCAGATTTAAGATTCTGGATGATCTCGAAGCGACATTCCGACCGAACGAGCCTATCGATATGGCGGCATGGTTCGCAAAGAGAGATAAAGACGCGGCTGATCTGGAAGCTCAGAGGATTGAGATGCTAAAGGATAAGAAGGCCGTTGAGAAGAGCAATAAGGATGAGGTATTCAAGTACCATATCGCGAAGGTCGACGAGTCTGACTATGCGGTGGAGGAAGAGCCGGAGATCACCAACGAGGACTTCGTTCTGGCGATCCGTCCGGAGACGCTGAAACTCTCAAAGGACGGATCCATCGCATCCACGATCTACGGTGCGATGCCGACCGGCATGGAATCTACCGTGAAGCTCAGGATCGGAAAGTACCTGCTGACAGGCGTTATCTTCGGCGGTGTTACTTTTAAACTTGGCGAAGAGACAGGTGTTGATATCGCGGGAACGGACATTCTTCTGTTTGACAGAAAGTCTGGAAAGGCGATCACAGCTGGTAGTCTTGCGGTGAAAGGCTGAGAAGCAGTAAAGGATAAAAGTTAGGATAAAAGGTAACTGTTCAGTAGGTCTGCGCACTTGCTGCGCTGACCGTAAGAAAACATAGGCTGGAGGGCAAAAATCCCATCAGCGAAGCTGATCTGGAATGGATTTTTGCGTGTAACTATGAAGGTACTGAATAGTTACGATAAAAGGATGGATAAAGGCGGTGGAGCTGCGAATGGGCGGCTTTGCCGCCTTTTTCTCTATATAGTAATGTTGCGGAACAGGAAAAAATCTGGTAAGCTTTAGGGAGAAAAAACAAAAGGGAAAATGGTGGAATTTAAAGGAATTCTGCTTATGGGAGTGTATGATGAGAAGAAAAATAGCGGTAATTTGCGGAGCGGTCCTGTTGGCGGTCGTTCTGCTTGGCGGATGCAGCAGTGTGGCATCGGGGACCGTGCGGACGACGGCTGCGGTTGAGGTAAGTCAGGAGACGAAAACGGCTGAGCCTGCGGAGGATAGTGATACTACACAGGAGAGCGTGGACAGCAAAACAGGCGGTGAAAAACCTCATGTTGTCCTGCAGCAGAATGAGACGGAATCTTCCGAGGCGGAGACAGGATCCGCGGATCCTTACGCGGACCTCTTAAAGGACCCGGAAGTCATGGCGGCGAACAAGATCTACGTGAAAGAGACAGCGGAGACGGGAAAAACGCGGATCGTCTTTGCGGGAGATATCCTGTTCGACTCCCATTACGCGATCATGGCATCCCTCTTAAAGAGGGGGCAGGGGATCGAGGGTGGAATTTCCGCGGATCTCTTATCCATCATGCGGAGCGCCGATATCTTTATGGTAAACAACGAATTTCCGTATACGACGGGCGGAGCGCCCACGGCGGGAAAGAAATTTACGTTCCGTGCGGATCCGAAGTACGCGTCCTGGCTCTTTGACATGGGAGCGGATCTCGTGTCCCTGGCGAACAACCACGCCTATGATTACGGCGAAGTGTCCCTGACAGACACCCTGGACACCCTGGAAGCCATCGGAATGCCCTATGTGGGAGCGGGACGAAACCTGGATGAAGCGGTGAAACCGGTATCCTTTATCGCAAACGGAAGGAAGATCACCTTCGTCTCCGCAACCCAGATCGAGCGGACACTTCCGCCGGACACCAAAGGGGCAACGGAGACAACTCCGGGGGTATTCCGGTGCCTGGAGATCGATAAACTTCTGGAGGTGATCTCCGCGGCGAAGGCGGACAGTGATTTCGTCATTGTATACATCCACTGGGGGACAGAAGGAACCGATAAGCTGGATCACTGGCAGCAGGAGCAGGCGCCCCAGATCGCGGCGGCAGGAGCGGACCTGATCATTGGAGACCATCCCCATGTGCTGCAGCCCATTGGCTACCAGGGAGATGTCCCGGTGGTGTACAGTCTCGGGAACTATCTCTTCAACTCAAAGACGCTCGATTCCTGCCTCGTGGAGGCGGTGATCGGAGATGAGGGGTTGGAATCCCTGCGGTTTATTCCGGCGAAGCAGTCGAATTGCCGCGTGGCGAAGGCAGAAGGAGCGGAGAAGGAGCGGATCATCAATTACATGAGAAGCATCTCTCCGGAGGCGGTGATCGATGATGAGGGGTATATTACGAAGCAGAATGCCCAGTAATGGTACAGAACACGTACCGGACCTGTCACATTTAATATTTCCAATGCACAAAAAATTTTCCTGTTTACAGAAAAAATATCCTATGTTATAATGTGCATTAGACGTTTTCTGTACCAGTCTGCCCTTTTGAAAATGGATGGTGCGGAAAAGAAATAGAAACAGTATACGAAAAGGATGGAACTGATATGGCAACATTACTTGAAACATGGAGAAGCCTCGCTTACGGCGATGGTCTCGATGATAAAAAGAAAGAAGAACTCTGGACAAAGTATTTTACGATCGAAAAAGGCATCTACGAGAAGATCCTTTCCAACCCGACAGAAGTTGTTGAGGGAACTGTAAAAGAACTTGCTGAGAAGTATGGCACAGAAGTTCTCGTTATGACTGGTTTCCTTGATGGAATCAATGAGAGCTTAAAGGGATATGAGAACCCGATCGACACAATGGCAGAGGATACCGTTGTTAAGATTGAGATCGATCCGGAAAAGCTTTACTACAATATGGTAGAAGCTAAGGCTTCCTGGCTCTATGAGCTTCCGCAGTGGTCTGAGATCCTTTCCGCTGAGACAAGAACAGAGCTTTACAAGAAGCAGAAAGCTTCCGGAACCGTACGCCGCGAAGGCCACAAGATCTACCCGAACGATCCGTGTCCGTGCGGAAGCGGAAAGAAGTACAAAAAGTGCTGCGGCCGCAACGCATAAGATGAAACGTAAGCCATTACCTATTGCGGGTAGTGGCTTTTTCATTATTGTACGCGGACTGAGGCTGATCAAGGAGATAAAATGCAGGCATATACAGGTTTTGCAGCTGTCTATGACACTTTCATGGATAATATTCCATATGAAGAATGGTGTGAATATCTGACAGGGCTTTTAAAGGAACAGGGGGTTACGGAGGGAATTCTTCTCGATCTCGGATGTGGAACGGGAAGTCTCACGGAGCTTCTCGCGGACGCTGGTTATGATATGATCGGCGTGGACAACTCCGAGGAGATGCTGGAGCTTGCCCTGGAAAAGAAGGAACAGTCCGGAAAAGATATTTTGTATCTCTGTCAGGATATGCGGGAATTTGAACTTTATGGCACGGTGGCGGCGGTGGTCTCCATCTGTGACTGTATGAATTATATTTTAGAGCCGGAGGATCTGACAGAAGTATTCCGCCTGGTTAACAATTACCTGGATCCGGGCGGAGTGTTTATCTTCGACATGAATACGGAGTACAAATACCGGGAGATCATGGGAGACAACACGATCGCGGAAGACCGGGATGACTCCAGCTTTATCTGGGACAACCAGTACGATGAGGAGGAGCAGATCAATATCTATGATCTGTCGATCTTTGTCCGTGAGGACGGGGATCTCTTCCGAAAGTACCATGAGACACATTATCAGCGGGCTTATTCCCTGGAAGAGGTGAAGAGTGCCATCCACGAAGCGGGAATGGAATTTGTTGCCGCCTACGATGCATTTACGAAGAATCCGCCGCGGGAGGACAGCGAACGTATTTATGTGATCGCGAGAGAATATGGAAAAGAAAGGAAATAGAGCATGAACGATTATATGATCCGTGCGACGGCTGCGGAGGGACAGATCCGCGCCTTTGCTGCAACGACAAGAGATATGGTGGAGAACGCAAAGAATGCCCACAACACAAGCCCGGTGGCTACGGCTGCCTTAGGACGTCTCATGACAGCAGCTGCCATGATGGGCGCTGACTTAAAAGGGGAGAAGGACCTTTTAACACTTAGAATTGAGGGAAGCGGTCCGCTGGGCGGACTTCTTGTCACAGCCAACGGTCATGGAGATGTGAAAGGATATGCGTTCAATCCGGATGTAATGCTTCCGCCGAATGCACAGGGAAAACTCGATGTCGGCGGTTCCCTGGACCTTGGCGTTTTGAGCGTTATCAAGGATATTGGCTTAAAAGAGCCGTATGTGGGACAGACACAGCTCGTCACAGGTGAGATCGCGGAAGATCTGACCTACTATTTTGCCACATCTGAGCAGGTTCCGTCCTCCGTTGCCCTCGGTGTTCTAATGAATAAGGACAACACGGTCCGTCAGGCAGGCGGCTTTATCATCCAGCTTCTTCCGGGCGCTTCCGATGAGATCATTGACAAGCTCGAGGCGAAGCTTTCCGGAATTTCTTCCATCACAGCACTGCTGAATGCGGGAAAGACTCCGGAGGAGATCCTGACAGACATCCTCGGCGAGTTCGGACTTGAGATCTTATCAAAGATGCCGGTACAGTTCCACTGTGACTGCGACCGCTCCAGAGTGGAGAAGGCGATCATCAGCATCGGAAAAAAAGAGATCCAGGACATGATCAACGAGGGCAGAGAGATCGAGGTCAACTGCCAGTTCTGCAACAAGCATTATAAGTTCTCTGTGGATGAGCTGGAAGATATGCTTAAGAGGGCAACGAGAGAGTAAAAATATGAGTTCTGTTAAATTGAATGAGGAAGAAAAACGGCTGCTCCACAACGCTTGGCATCACTTTCTGACCATCACCCATCACAAGCTGGTGGTCATGGAAGGCTGCTTTCAGGTTGGACTTTTTAAACAGGGGCTGCTCCACGATCTGTCGAAGTATTCCTGGGAGGAATTTAAGACCGGCGTGAAGTATTATCAGGGAACGCGAAGTCCAAACGCGGCGGAGAAGGAAGAAAAGGGATATTCCTCCGCATGGCTCCATCACAAGGGGAGAAATAAGCATCACTTCGAGTACTGGACCGATGTGTCCACAGCGGAGGACCACTGGAAGATCGTCGGCGTGAAGATGCCAGTGAATTACCTGGCGGAGATGGTCATGGACCGGATCGCGGCCTCGAAGATCTACCAGGGAAGGAACTACACGGATGCGGCACCCTACACATATTTTTCTAGAAATAAGGAATATATCGTCATGCATCCGGAGACGAAGGCATGTCTGGATAAGATCCTGCTGATGTTGAAGGAAAAGGGAGAGAGAAAGACGTTTGCATATATCAGGAAGCTTCTTAAGGACGGGGATTACTAGAAATAAGCACTCGCGCCCGGTGCTGGAATGTGTCTAAGCACGTTTTCGCATTGAATGAGATTTGCAGCACAACCGCTGCCGTCTGCAGCTGACGCAGGCGGCAGGGCTGATGTGTGAAGATACTGGATTAGCGGGTTTTATTTGAGAAATGAGAAGATCTCTTTTATATACCGGTTCAGCTTTTCCGCATCGGAGAAGCAGTCTTCCCGGACTTCGAAGAATCCTGTTTTATCCTTGCAGGAGGTCTTGAATTCCGGCACCCAGATATCTGCGGGCTGGGGGAGAAAGGTGCCGTCCTTCTTTGTGTAGCAGGTCTCCTTTGTCGCCTTGATCCGGGCGTCCTTGTCGACAAATTCGCCGACACTCTTGTGGATCGCGGTATCCTCGTAGATCAGATAGTAGTAATCCTTATAGTTCGGATAATAATATTTTAATGTACCTTTGTAGACCCGGATGGAAAGCTCCATCCGGTCTTTGTCTGCCCGGAAAGCGTAGGCGGGGACGGAGGCAGCCACCGGGGACGGAAGGATCGTCACCGGGTCCCCTGAGAGGGAGAGGATCAGCCGGTCTGTCTCGCCGGGAGTTTCCCGCACCGCGTCCAGGGTGAAATCCTGGGCGAAAAAGTCAGGATAGAAGAGGACGGGAAGGAGAGAAGGCATTCCCTTTAAGTCGTCCTCATTGTGGAGGAGAAGAAGATGTTTTTCTTCCTGATCGTGAGTCCTCAGATAGTCCAGGTAGACTTCGATGAGCTCGCCGCCGTTATAGAGGTCCTTGCGTCCGATCTTAAGAAAGCGCTCGATGGTCTTCTGCTTCATGTCCGGCAGACCAAGGAGCTTCTTAAAGGGCTTGATCCGGCGGAAGATATCGACGCTTTCCACGCTGTCAAAGGCGGGGGTGAGCTTTAAGGCCTTGGCGCGCTTCGTGACAAAAGGAATATCGAACATGTCCCCGTTAAAGTGGACGAGAGTGCGAAAATCCTTTATAAAGTAAAAAAATGCGGTCAGGACATCGGCCTCCGCGGCTTTCGTGTCTGCAAACCACTGGATGAAGCGGAGATGGTCTCCCTCCGGCCAGATACAGCCGATGAGATATACGGTGTTGTAGTCGGCGGAGAAGCCGGTGGTCTCGATATCAAAAAAGACAAGCTTTTCCGGATCGCCAAGGCGCTCCAACGGATAGGCGATGGTGCCAGGGAATGTTTTTTCTATAGTGATCATGTGATAGTCCTTATACTTATATTGCTGATCCGCCTGGGGTTCATAAAAATGCTGGTGACTGCTCGGAAAACTGCATATGGCAAATCATGAATGGAACAGGCGGCAGAATTTTTGCTTCTGTGTTTTCTGATTATACCCGCGAAAACATGGAAAGTCAACGAAGGAGAAGCCTGGCGGCGTTTTCCGGGAAGATATTTCAAAAAACAGCAAAATCGAAAATATGTTCGATTCCCGCGGCGGTTCCACTTGCACTTAAATGGCGGCTATGGTATGATTACGACATGCATCATGACATGATGAGGAAAAGGGAGGTTCATTCAGTGATTTCATATATACGCGGTCCCTTGGAAGAAAAGAGGGAAGATTCCGTCGTTGTTGAGGCGGGAAATATTGGCTACCGGATCTTTATTCCGTCATCGGTCCTCGGGGAGCTTCCGGGTCTTGGGGAGGAAGTGAAGATCTACACGTATTTTTCCGTGCGTGAGGATGGAATGAGTCTTTTCGGATTCCTCTCAAGGCAGGATCTTGAGATGTTCCGCCAGCTGATCGGGGTGAACGGGGTCGGTCCGAAGAGTGCCCTGGGAATCCTCTCCGCGCTGAAACCGGATGTGCTGCGTCTGGCTGTAATCTCCGGTGACGCGAAGGCAATCTCGAAGGCGCCCGGCGTCGGGGCAAAGACAGCCCAGAGGATCATCCTGGATCTCAAAGATAAAATAAAAGCAGAAGACGTATTATTTGCAGGTGCAGATCTGGAGGAGAGCCCGAAAACGGATCTCTCTGGAATGGCGGAAGCTGGAAAAGAGGCTGTGGAAGCGCTTACGGCCCTCGGTTATTCCGCGTCCGAGGCGCAGACCGCAGTAAAGAAGGTTGCGATCACAGAAGGTATGACTTCCGAGGACGTGCTGAAGGGCGCGTTAAAGCATCTGGCATTCTTATAGGATGAAACTTTGTAACTATTCGGTAGGTCTGCGCATTTACTGCGCTGACCGTAAGAAAACTTAGACTAGAAGGCAAAAATCCTATCGGCACAGCCGATTTAGAATGGATTTTTGCGCGTAACTGTGAGGGTACTGAATCGTTACGAAACTTTGTAAAAATGGCAGCCGGAGACGGCTGTCTGATAGAAGAAATAGATAGGAAATGTTATGAGCCGAAAAATCATTACGACCGAAGAAACTGAGGAAGACAAAAAAATAGAGGGGACCCTGCGCCCACAGTACTTAAAAGATTATATCGGTCAGGAGAAGATAAAGTCCACGCTGAAGGTCTTTATCGATGCGGCAAAGAGCCGCGGGGAGGCGTTGGATCATGTGCTTTTTTACGGCCCGCCGGGCCTTGGAAAGACAACGCTCTGCGGAATCATCGCGAACGAGATGGGGGTGAACTTAAAGGTGACCTCCGGGCCGGCGATCGAGAAGCCGGGAGAGATGGCTGCGATCTTAAACAATCTCCAGGAGGGAGATGTCCTGTTTGTGGATGAGATCCACAGGTTGAACCGCCAGGTGGAGGAAGTCCTGTATCCGGCGATGGAAGATTTTGCCATCGATATCATGCTTGGAAAGGATTCATCCGCCCGCTCGATCCGACTGGATCTTCCGAAATTTACACTTGTGGGAGCAACAACGAGAGTGGGACTTTTAACAGCTCCGCTCCGGGACCGTTTTGGTGTGATCCAGAGGCTGGAATTTTATACACCGGAGGAACTCTGCGTGATCGTAAAACGCTCCGCAAAGGTCCTGGGCGTTGAGATCGACGAGGAAGGAGCTTTTGAGATCGCAAGAAGGTCCAGGGGAACGCCGAGACTGGCAAACCGCCTCTTAAAGAGAGTGAGGGACTTTGCACAGGTAAAATACGACGGTGTGATCACGAGACATGTGGCGGATTTTGCCCTGGATATCCTGGATGTGGACAAGCTTGGTCTCGACAATAATGACCGGACCCTGCTTCTCACCCTGATCCAGAAATTTTCCGGTGGTCCGGTGGGACTTGAGACGCTGGCGGCGTCTATCGGAGAGGATTCCGGGACACTGGAAGACGTGTATGAGCCGTATTTATTGATGAACGGACTTATTATGCGCACGCCGAGAGGAAGGATGGCGACGGATTTGGCCTACAAGCACCTTGGGCTGGATGCGGCGAAATAGAAAAAAACATTTGCTGCAGTATACAGGCAGGAATTTTCTGAATTGAAAAATCTGTACGATAGAGAAAAAATGACAATTTTTATATAGATGATAACTGTCCGGCGGATCTGTGGATCGATCGTGTGGAGCCGTGAGGGAGTACAGGCTGGAAAACAGGCGGACGGTTATGCAAAAGAAGTGAGGAATTAGAAATGGATGAGAAGAACTATACGGAAGTGCTGATCAATGGAAATGTCTACACGCTGGGAGGAGCGGAGGATCCGGAGTACCTGCAGAAGGTGGCTGCCTATATTAATGAGAAGATCGCCGTTTTAAAGGCACAGCCGGGATTTACGAGACAGAATAAGGATTACCAGGAAGTCATGATCTATTTGAACCTGGCGGACGATTATTTTAAGACACTTCAGGAGGCGATGATGCTGCGCAGCCAGAAGGATGAGATGGAGAAGGAGATCTACAGCTTAAAGCATGAGCTGATCGGTCTTCAGATGAAGCAGGAATCCGCGGAGAAGAAGGCGGAATAAAGGAGAGAATATGAAAAACAGAACGGTTGAGATACTCGCACCGGCCGGTTCCTACGAGAGTATGGTGGCGGCGGTGAACGCGGGAGCGGACGCGGTCTATATCGGCGGAAGCCGGTTCGGTGCCCGTGCCTACGCGAACAACCTGGATGAGGAGACGATGGTGAAAGCCATCAACTTCATGCATCTTCACGGATGCAGGATTTATATGACGGTCAACACGCTCGTGAAGGAAAAAGAGATGTCAGATCTGTATTCCTATCTGAAACCGTACTATGAGGCGGGACTGGATGCCGTTTTAGTTCAGGATATGGGAGCGCTCACCTACATCCGGAAACATTTCCCGGATCTTCCGGTCCACATCAGCACCCAGATGACGGTGACAGGGAAATACAGCGCGAGAGACCTGAAAGCCCTTGGCGCTGTCCGTGTGGTTCCGGCGAGAGAACTTTCCTTAAAGGAGATCCGTGAGATCTATGATGATACGGGTCTGGAGGTGGAGACCTTCGTTCACGGTGCCCTCTGTTACTGCTATTCCGGCCAGTGCCTGTTTTCCAGCCTGATCGGCGGACGGAGCGGAAACCGGGGCCGGTGCGCACAGACCTGCCGTCTGCCTTTTGACGCAGAGCAGAACGGAAAATATGTCAATAAAAAGAATGAAAAATATATCTTAAGCTTAAAGGATCTCTGTACCCTGGATCTGATCCCGGATATCCTGGAAGCGGGTGTCTGTTCCTTAAAGATCGAGGGACGCATGAAGAGTCCGCGCTACACGGCAGGAGTTGTAAGTATCTACCGGAAATACGTGGACCTCTACTTGAAGGAGGGGCGTGCCGGATACCATGTGGAGAAGGCAGACAGGGATGCCCTGCTGGCTCTTTTCGACCGGGGCGGACAGTCCCAGGGCTATTACCACACCCACAACGGACGGGACATGGTGGTCTTAAAGGAAAAGCCGGAGTACCGCGACGTGGACCAGGAACTTTTCGACTATCTGGACCGCACGTATGTGAATGTGGAAAAGAAGATCCCTGTGACGGGAAGCGCGTACATCGCGGTCGGAAAACCGGGATATTGCTCCGTGTCGGATACGGCGGGAAATACAGCCTGGGAGGAATCCCAGCCCGCCGAGGAGGCAAAGAATGCCCCGATGGACGCGGAGCGCATCAGAAAACAGCTCTCAAAGACCGGTGATTCCATGTTTACGTTCACGGACCTTACCGTGGAGTGTGAGGGAAATGTGTTTATGCCGGTGCAGGCATTAAATAAGATGCGCCGCGAGGTCCTGGAGAAGCTTCAGGACGAGATCCTTTCCGGATACCGGAGAAACAGTTCCGTTCCACCGACAAAGGAAGAAGAGAGAGCGCCTGAAAAGGCTGATTTGGAAGAAAGACCGGAATTTACTGTCTTTGTCCAGACGAAACAGCAGTTTGAGATGGTTCTCGGGAAATTTAAGATGTACCGGAAGCTGTCCGAAAGATCATACGGAATTTATCTTGCGGCGGAGAGCTTTGACGCCCAGGAGTGGAAGAAGCTTGCGGACCGCTGTCATGAGGCGGGAGTCCGGTGTTATCTTATGATGCCGAGGATCTTCCGGAAAGAGGCGGAACAGTACTTCAGAAAGCAGATGGAGCTTTTAACGAGTGCCGGTTTTGACGCGCTTGGTATCGGTTCCATGGAAGAACCGGGATTCCTCCGGGAAGCAGGAATTGAACTTCCTATGTACTTCGACCAGGGAATGTATTCCTGGAACCACCTTGCGGGAGCGGCGATGGAGCGGTATGGGGCAGACCGATTGACGATCCCTGTGGAGTTAAACGAGAGAGAGATCCGGGATTCTGGTGTTCAGGGAGAGATGATCGTATACGGGTATCTTCCGATGATGATCTCCGCCCAGTGTATCAGAAAAACAACGCTTGGATGTTCCGGAAAGTCGGAAATCATGTGGTTAAAGGACCGCAAGGACATGCGGTTCCCGGTGGTAAACCAGTGTCGTTTCTGTTACAATACGATCTACAATTCTGCGCCGCTTTCCCTTTTAGGACTCTCCGAACAGGTCACAGGGCTTAAGCCGAATGCGGTCCGCCTGAACTTCACGGTGGAGGAACCAGCTGCGGCGGGCGAGATCCTGGACGCGTTCTTTGAGGAATACGGAATGAGTGAAAAAGCGGCGGAGCCGCCAGTTTTAAGGAATCAGTTTACGCGCGGACACTTTAAGCGCGGAGTGGAGTAGGTGATAATTATTGACTAATCTGATCATACAGATATCCAGATACTTGATGATCCTTCTGATCGCCATGGATACCTATTACAATTTCCGCTTCTTTTCCATGCGGGATGAGGAGGGAAAAAACCGCGTCTGCGGACGCCAGCTTGTGTGCATGTTTATGCTGCACTTTCTGGCGAATATCCTGATCTGGCTGAACACGGAATCTGTGACGATGTTAGCCTTTTACGGTGCGCAGGTGGTATTTTTCCTGCTGTACATTTACCTTACGAGACTGTTTTACAGGAACAGTTCCAGACTGCTCGTCAACAATATGTGTACGCTTTTGGCGACGGGATTTATTATCCTCACAAGGCTGAACCCTGACCGGGCTATGAGACAGTTCGTGATCGTGGCGGCGGCAGCGGTGATCACCTGGATCATCCCGTTTATCATCGACCGGGTATGGCAGCTTGTGACGTTCCCATGGGTCTATGGAATACTCGGGCTGGTACTTTTGGGAGTGGTCTGCGTCATCGGAAATACTTCCTACGGCGCACAGCTTTCCCTCTCCTTCGGTGGATTTACAGTACAGCCGTCTGAGTTTGTGAAGATCAGTTTTGTGTTCTTCGTGGCAGCCATGTTCTACCAGTCCACGGACAGGGAGACGATCATAAAGACCACCGTCGTGGCGGCACTTCATGTGTTGGTGCTTGTGCTTTCAAAGGACCTTGGAAGTGCATTGATCTTTTTCGTCGCCTACATGACGATGCTTTTTGTTGCCACATCCAGCTATCTCTGGTTCGGTGCGGGCATTGCGGGCGGATCCCTGGCGGCGGTTGCGGCTTACTATCTGTTCCCACATGTGAGACGGCGTGTGGAGGCCTGGGCGGATCCCTGGTCTGATATCGCAAACAAGGGCTACCAGGTGGCACAGGCGCTGTTTGCCATCGGAACAGGCGGATGGTTCGGAATGGGTCTTTACCGGGGCATGCCGGAGAAGATCCCGGTTGTGGACAAGGATTTCGTTTTCGCGGCGATCTCCGAGGAGATGGGGGCACTCTATGCGCTCTGCGTCCTGTTTTTATGCCTTGGCTGTTATATGCAGTTTATGCTGATCGCGATGAAGATGCAGGCGATGTTCTATAAACTGATCGCGTTTGGACTTGGAAGTGTTTATATTACCCAGGTATTTCTGACTATCGGCGGGGTGACGAAGTTTATCCCGTCCACCGGTGTGACGCTGCCCCTTGTGAGCTACGGCGGCAGCTCCATCGTCTCGACCTTTATCATATTCCAGGTCATCCAGGGACTTTATGTCTTAAAACGCGGGGAAGAAGAGGAGGAGGAGAATTCCAGTGAAGAAGAGTAAACCGAATCCGAAGGCAAACCGGAATATCCTCTGGTTTGTGTATGCAGCAATATTTTTATTTCTCGCAATGGGAATCTATGTGGGATATTTTCTCGTGGTAAAGAGCGATACGGTGATCGATAATCCGTATAACGCCAGAGCCACTATTTTCCAGGACCGGGTCACCCGCGGCAAGATCCTGGCGGATGACGGGACTGTGCTTGCAAAGACCGTTACGGTGACGGATTCCAACGGTACCGAGGTGCGGGAATACCCATACGGCAGCCTGTTTGCCCATGCGGTAGGATATTCGACGGTGGGAAAGACAGGAATCGAATCCCTTGCAAACTTTGACCTTTTGAGATCTCACACGAACCTCATCGAGCAGACCGCCGATGAGATCATGGGAAGAAAGAGCATCGGGGACAACGTGGTGACGACCCTGAATGTAAATCTGCAGCAGATCGCATCGGATGCTTTCGGAAAGAACCGGGGCGCGGTCATCGCCATCGAGCCGGATACCGGAAAGATCCTCTGCATGGTTTCAAAGCCGTCCTTCGACCCGAATAAGGTGGCGGCAAACTGGAATGATCTCGTAAACGGGGACAGTACGGAGGCGAGACTGTTAAACCGCGCGACTCAGGGACTCTACCCGCCGGGATCCACCTTTAAAATCGTCACAGCCCTGGAGTATATGAGAGAACATCCGAGCGCGTACAATGACTATCACTATGACTGCAGTGGATTTTTTTCATTCGAGAACAACAAGATCCAGTGCTATCACAAGAAGGCACACGGATCCCAGGATTTCACCCAGGCATTTGCAAATTCCTGCAACGGAGCGTTCGCGAACCTCGGCACAGAGCTTGAGCTGACGAGCTACCGGAACCTTGCAGAGCAGCTTTTATTCAACAGAAGCCTGCCTCTCGATATTCCGTACAATAAGAGTACCTTCTCCATGCAGCCGGATGCGGAGATATGGGAAGTGCTTCAGACAAGTATCGGACAGGGACAGACATTGATGTCCCCGATGCACAATCTTCTGATCACCGCGGCGATCGCAAACGGCGGAATCTTAATGAAACCGTATCTGATGGATCATGTGGAAAATTCCGGCGGTGATGTGATCCGGAAGTTTTCCCCGTCTGTGGCAGGAGAGCTGATGGTCCCGAATGAGGCGGATGCCTTAAAGAACCTGATGGTACAGGTGGTCAATGTGGGAACGGGATCCGCACTGAAACGGGATTCCTACCAGGTGGCAGGGAAGACAGGATCCGCAGAATTCGACAAGGGAAAAGAGACTCACGCATGGTTTGTCGGTTTCGCACCGGCGGATGATCCGAAGATCGCGGTATGCGTTATCGTGGAGGAAGGCGGCTCCGGCGGGCATACGGCAGCACCGATCGCGGCGAAATTGTTTGATGCATGGCTTCAGTAGAGTGCTTTTTGGAAATGTGCCTGTAAGATACGGGACGTGTCTGAGGAACTGAAAAAGTGCTGTATGCGGAGAAAATTACGTTACAGTTCAGCCATGCGCTGGTTTGAATGAGAAAGTGTGTTGCAAGCTTGCTTGCATAAGCACTTTTTCATCCAAATCAGCATATGGTGGAACCACCAAGCTTCTTGTTTTCATGAATATGAAAACAAGAAGATGTAATGGCTGAACTGTAACAAAATTACTGTAAAAAAAAGAAATCTGTATTGAATAAAAGAAAAATGATATTTTCTTTTATTACGGGCAGTGTTAAAATGATAACGAGGACAGGATCCGGGGAAAAGGATCCGAAATAATAACCGTATCTCAGAACGGCAAAATTCATGGGAGGGTTCATCATGAGAATTTTAGTAACCGGCGGCGCAGGATATATCGGAAGCCATACATGCCTGGCACTTCTGGAACAGGGACATGAGGTCGTTGTCTTTGATAATCTTTACAATGCGTCGGAAGAAGCATTAAACCGTGTAAAGAAGCTCACAGGAAAGGATCTGACATTCTACAAGGCAGATATGCTGGATCGTGATGCGATGGAAAAGATCTTCGATGCGGAGAAGATCGACGCAGTGATCCACTTTGCTGGATTAAAGGCTGTTGGCGAATCAGTCGCAAAGCCGTGGGAATACTACCACAACAATATTACCGGTACATTGATCCTTCTCGATGTGATGAGAAAACATGGCGTGAAGAAGATCATCTTCAGCTCCTCCGCTACCGTTTACGGAGATCCGGCTTTCGTTCCGATCACAGAGGAGTGCCCGAAGGGACAGTGCACAAACCCGTACGGACAGACAAAGAGTATGCTGGAGCAGATCCTTACCGATATGCAGAAGGCAGACCCGGAGTGGAATGTGATCCTGCTCCGTTACTTCAATCCGGTGGGAGCTCATGAGAGCGGTCTGATCGGAGAGGATCCGGAGGGAATCCCGAACAACCTGACACCGTACATCACCCAGGTTGCCATCGGAAAGTTGAAAGAGGTGGGCGTATTCGGAAACGATTACGATACACCGGACGGAACGGGTGTCCGCGACTATATCCATGTGATGGATCTTGCGGAAGGCCATGTAAAGGCATTAAAGAAATTTGATGATAAGCCGGCGGTATATATCTATAATCTCGGAACAGGTCACGGATACAGCGTTCTTGACGTGATCCACGCTTTTTCCAAGGCGGTTGGAAAAGAGATCCCGTATGTGATCAAACCGCGCCGTGCAGGCGATATCGCGACATGCTATTCCGATGCTACAAAGGCAAAGGTGGAGCTTGGCTGGGAGGCAAAGAGAAACCTCGACGATATGTGCCGTGACGCATGGAACTGGCAGTCCAAGAATCCGAATGGTTATCGTTCATAAAAAATGAATGACTGAACTTTGGTCATAGACAGGAAACTCCGGCGGATGTATGGTCTGCCGGAGTTTTTCTGTTTCGGCGTAAGGTGTGGACCGCAGTGAAATATATGATCGGCCTTCTGAAGATATCTTATGGTTACTTTTCATGGGTAGGAATTTTCTGAACTGAAAATTCCGTACAATACAGTGGTGGTAGTGGATTTTGCCGATTCGGAATGCGAAGCATCGGCAAAATCCTGTTACAGTGCGCGGGCATGGAGTGCCCGTGTACTGTAACACATTATGGAAATTTCTGCGAGTGAAAACGTGGTTGCAAACACGGGTAAAAAGAAGTATACTAAACTCAGTAAAAAACACACCTGCGGAATCTGCTTTCGGGCGGAATCCCTTGAATGCCTGTCAGGAGGAATTGCAATGATAGAAGCAACGAGCTGCGGCGGTGTGGTTATATTTCGCGGCAAGATCCTGGTTCTCTATAAGAACTACAGAAACAAGTACGAAGGCTGGGTCTTACCGAAAGGAACTGTGGAAGCAGGAGAAGAGTTTAAAGAAACGGCTCTCAGAGAGGTGAAGGAGGAGACCGGGGTCCAGGCCCAGATCATTAAGTACATCGGAAAGAGCCAGTATTCATTTAACACGCCGCAGGATACGGTGGAAAAGGAAGTCCACTGGTATTTAATGATGGCGGACAGTTATTACAGTAAACCACAGCGCGAAGAATACTTCGTAGATTCCGGATATTACAAATATTATGAGGCGTACCACCTTCTGAAATTCTCAAATGAGAAGCAGATTCTGGAGAAAGCCTATCACGAATATCTGGATCTGAAACGGTGTAATCTGTGGGGCAGTAAGAAATACTTCTAGGCCCCGTAAACGGAGGAAAACCCCTTAAAACAGGGGTTTTTCCTGTATATTGACTTAAGGAGCGAGACTATGAAGATCATCGACGCACATCTTCACTTTGTGCCGGAAAATCCCTACTTCCAGGAGATCGCGGTGCGGGCGGAACATAAAAATACAGAGGAAGACTTAAGGGCGGTCTATCAGAAATACAATATTGAGGGAGGAGTCGTCATGGGAAACCGGGGCGTGGACCCGGTGGATCATTCCTACCCGGAATTCCTAAGGTACTGTGTGGGGATCGACCGTGATTTTCTCGTGAGCGAGGACAAAAAGAAGAGCCTGGATCAGGTGGAGGAGAACTTAAAGCGGGATACCTGTGTCGGAATCAAACTCTATCCCGGATACAACAAGATGTATGTGACGGATGAGGTGTACGAGCCGCTCTATGATCTCGCAAAGGCGTACAAAAAGCCTGTGGCGATCCACATGGGCCAGACAGCTGGTTCCCGCGCCTACTTAAAATACAGTCATCCGCTGACCTTGGACGAGGCGGCAGTCCGTCATCCGGATGTAAACTTTGTCATGTGCCATTTCGGCAATCCGTGGCTCCTGGACGCGGCGGCTGTCGTGGAGAAAAATGAGAACGTGATGACGGATCTCTCCGGCCTTCTGGAGGGGAAGATCCATTTCCCGAAGCTTTTAGAGCAGCAGAGAGGATATTTTGATGCCTTAAAGACCTGGATCTCCTACTGCAGCCAGTATGAAAAGTTCATGTTCGGAACAGACTGGCCGTTAGCCAACTACGGAGACTACATCGAAGTCGTAAAGTGGCTGATTCCTGAGGAGGAGTGGGGGAAGGTCTTTTATGAAAATGCGAAAAGAATCTACGGATTATAAGAAAATGGACTGCCTGATCAGGGCAGTCCGTTTTCTTTTATCGACATGATCTTTTCTTTATAAAACAGCAAAAACCAGTTGATCTCCGCCCCCACAAACAGGATGCAGATCGAGACATAAAGCCACAGCATAAAAAGGATCACCGCAGTCAAACTTCCGTACGTGACAGCGTATGTGCCGAAATACCGGAAGTAAACGGAAAATGCCAGGGAAGTGAGTGCCCATCCGGCGGCGGAAAACATGGCTCCCGGGATCTGGCCGCAGATCGAGAGCCTCCGGTGCGGAAGTGCCGTGTAGATGGCGGTGAAAAAGATCATCAGCATGATAAACATCACAAGTCCGCGTCCCAGGGAGATCATCCCGGAGAGATAGGACAGGGCCGGGAACCATTTTAACAGCATCTCCTGCAGGAAGCTTCCGAATACGAGGAGCGCAAGGCTCGTCACACACATCAGGGAGAATGCCAGGGTATAAACGCTGCAGAGGGCCCTGCGAAGGATATAATTTCGCGGCGATGTGACGCCGAATACCCGGTTTAAGCCCTTTTCGATCCCGAGCATTCCCTTTGCCGCGGACCAGACCGCCGCAAGAGCAGTCACAGAGATCAGCGCTGCCGGGGAATCGGAGTGCAGGCTGTCCAGGAGATAGATCAAAAGCCCCTGGAACCGGCCCGGGATCGCAGGCAGCAGAAAACGCAGAAGATCTGCCTCATGGATCATGGGGGCCACCTGGATCAGGGCCAGAAGCACCATAAAAAACGGGAACGCCGCCATGATGATGAAAAATGAGGCCTGTGCGGCATAAACGGACATTTCGTCCATGGAATATTTCAAATAGACCTGTCGTCCGAAGAGTAGCAGGCGAAGCATAAGATCCTGACCTTTCCATAACCGCGAAGGAGGTATCCTGTCGGTCATGCCCTTTCTTTCTATATCAGAGAGGTCAAAAGACTTTTTGACCTCAACATCATAAAATATTAACATGAAGAGAGAAAAATAACAAGAGTGGTAAAAAAACAGCATGCGGCAGAATCCACTACCACCACTGTATTGTACGGAATTTTCAGTTCAGAAAATTCCTACCCGTGTACAGTAACACTGCCACCACTGTATTGAGAAAAAATAGAAGATCATGCCGAAATACCGAAAAAATCCGGGATTTCCGTCGATAAAAACCTGAAAAGACATGACACAAAGCCGTTCTAATTTACGTTCTAATTACATACAGATATACGGTAAAAGCCGTATAGCGGAAAAAACAATCAAAAAGGAGAAAATACTATGACAGAAAAAGGAATGGAAAACAACAAAGTAACCGTAATTGGAACGATCGTTTCAGGATTCACATTCAGCCATGCCGTGTTTGGGGAGGGCTTTTATCTTGTGGATCTTCTCGTGAACCGTTTGAGTGAGCAGGCGGACATTATTCCGCTTATGATATCAGAGCGTCTGATCGATGTGACGAAGGATTACCAGGGCTGCACCATGGAGGCCTCCGGTCAGTTCCGGTCCTACAACCGCCACGAGGGGACGAAGAACCGTCTGGTATTGTCCGTGTTTGTCAGAGAGGTCCGCTTTATGGAGGAGTTCACGGACTACACGAAAACGAACCAGATCTTTCTGGACGGATATATCTGTAAAGAACCGGTCTACCGGAAGACGCCATTAGGAAGGGAGATCGCAGACCTTTTAGTAGCAGTGAACCGCCCGTATGGCAAGTCAGACTATATCCCATGCATCGCCTGGGGCCGCAATGCCAGATACGCCTCAGGATTTGGCGTCGGAACAAGGATCCTCATCTGGGGCCGTGTCCAGAGCAGGGAGTACACGAAAAAGGTCAGCGAGACGGAGTGCGAGAAGCGTGTGGCCTATGAAGTCTCCGTCAGTAAGCTTGAATGTGCGGATCATGCGGAGTCGTAGAAATACATATTAAAGACATCAGGGAGGGCAACTTTGACAGACAGGCAAATCTCTTGCAAACAGGATAGAGATGTGATAATATAGCATAATAGAAGCCTTAAAAAGCTTCAGCTAACGGTATACACAAAGTGAGGGAATGATCATGGCAAGTGACAGAGTCCGTGTGATCTGCGGACCGGGATACGGAAAATCCGCATCGGCATTGGGATACGCGATGATGGGCGTTTTCCGCGGAAAAAGGGTCATTATGGTACAGTTCTTGAAAGGTATGCTGGGAGAAGGAGCGGCAGACGTCCTGAAGCGTCTCGAGCCGGATCTCAAATTCTTCCGTTTTGAGCACTCCAAAGAGCGGTTTGAGGACCTTCCGGAAGATCAGAAGCACGAGGAACTGATGAACATGCGAAACGGCTTCAATTTCGCAAGAAAGGTGATGACGACCGGTGAGTGCGATGTCCTGATCCTGGATGAGATTCTTGGAATCGTGGATCAGGGAATTATCTCGAAGGAAGAATTCCAGAGTTTTCTTGAGTCAAGAGATGAGGAGACTGAGCTGGTCATGACCGGGCGCGTGTGTCCGGAAGGTATTGAAGAATATGTAACCGATATTTCACGGATGGAAAACATTGACGTTGACAATCATCAGGAATGATGATACCATAAATGATAAGTAGAGGTTGCGCCTGACATGAGTAGACCGGCAGATAATGGGAAATGGCTGCCGGAGAAAAGGGGATGGCGCCGAAGAGACAGGAAGTGAATCCCTAAGGCTCCCGTTTCTGGGCATGCGGCGAAGAACCGTATGACTGTCATCTTTAGAAAAAAGATGGAGGGCTGCTTAATCTGAAAGATCCGGGAGCTGACATCTTATTTGATTTCAGCTCCTTTTTTTGTGAAACAGGATTCTTTGTTCCGCAAAAGAGCGCAATCTATCTTAGACATTTAATTTTTACATAATAAAGAGGAGGACGCATGATGGCTATTTTTGAAGGAGCCGGCGTAGCACTTGTAACGCCATTTAAGGAAAATGGAACGGTAAATTATGAAGTACTGGAAAGCCTGATCGAGGAACAGATCGCGGCTGGAACAGACTGTATCGTAGCAATGGGAACAACAGGCGAGTCCGCGACAACATCTGAGGAGGAGCACATTCAGGTGATCCGCTTCGTATGTGAGGTCGTAAACGGAAGAATCCCGGTGGTTGCCGGAACAGGTTCCAACTGCACACAGACAGCAGTTGAGCTTTCTGTTGAGGCCGAAGAGGCAGGAGCAGACGGCGTTCTCTTAGTTTCCCCGTACTATAACAAAGCGACCCAGAACGGTTTAAAGGCCCACTTCACAAAGATCGCCAACTCCATCAAGATCCCGGCGATCCTCTACAACGTACCGAGCCGTACAGGCGTGAATATCGCACCGGAGACCATCGTTGATCTCTGCAGGCATGTGGAGAATATTGTGGGTGTCAAGGAAGCGAGTGGAAACTTCTCCGCAGCAGCGAAGATCCTTCAGCTCTCCGGCGGCTATGTGGATGTATACTCCGGAAACGATGACCAGGTCGTTCCGATGTTGGCTCTCGGCGGAAAGGGCGTGATCTCCGTTCTCTCCAACGTGGCTCCGAAGCAGACACATGACATGTGCGCAGAGTTCTTCAAGGGCAATATCGAGGCCAGCAGACGCATTCAGTTAAAGGCAATGCCGCTGATCGAGGCCCTGTTCTCCGAAGTAAATCCGATTCCGGTAAAAGCTGCGCTTAACTTAATGGGCAAGAACGTAGGCGAGCCGAGACTTCCGCTTACAGTGATGGAGCCGCAGCACCAGGAAGTATTAAAGAAAGCAATGCAGGATTTCGGTATCCTGTAATAAAATACGAGGAGAAAAACATGATCAGAGCAATTATGAATGGCTGCCACGGCGTGATGGGTCATGTGATCACGGACATTATTTCCAAGGATGACGCGATCGAGATCGTTGCAGGCGTGGATATGAACACAGAAAACTATGCCGGATACCCGGTATTTAAGTCCCTCGACGAATGCCCGGAGGCAGATGTCATCATCGATTTTTCCACCGCAAAGGCGGTTGACGGACTGTTGGACTACTGCGAGACGAAGAAAGTTCCTGTGGTTTTATGCACCACAGGACTTTCCGAGGACCAGTTAAACCATGTGAAAGAGGCGAGCAAGGTGGACGCAGTCCTTCGCTCCGCAAATATGTCCATCGGAATCAACCTTCTCATGAAGACATTGAAAGAGGTCGCTCCGGTCCTTGCGGCAGCAGGATTTGACATCGAGATCTTAGAGAAGCACCACAACCGCAAGATCGACGCCCCGAGTGGAACCGCCATCGCCCTTGCTGATGCCATCAATGAGAGCCTCGACAACAGCTATCATTATAAATATGACCGTTCCTCCGAGCGTGTCGCAAGAGATCCAAAGGAGATCGGAATCCAGGCAATGCGCGGCGGCACCATCGTCGGTGAGCATGATATTATGTTCGCGGGCCGCGACGAGGTCATCACCTTCACACACACCGCTTATTCCCGCGAGATCTTCGCAAAGGGAGCTGTGGAGGCTGCAAAATTCCTCGCAGGAAAGCCGGCAGGACTTTACGATATGGCTGATGTGGTCGGTTGATAGAGGTTAAAGTTTTATACATTTTTTTCCAAAATACTTCTCCTTTCTATGGCACATAATAGCCGTAGAAAGGAGATTATTTTTATGGGAAAAATCAGATGGATCAGAGCATGCGCGCTTCTCATTATGACCGCGGCAATCATCACGGCCTGCGGAAGAGGGAACGGAAATAATATGACCACAGCCCCGGATACGGGGAGCGCGGGAGCGGGAACCACAATGGAGAGACAGACAAACGGCACAAACCAGAGCACGAACGCGCCGTCCCAGACAGCCGGGGAGAGTGGCGGTGTGCTCCGGGATATGGTGGATGACGTGGGTGACGGCATCCACAACCTGACGGACGATGTCACCGGCATGTCAGGAACTACTGCGGCGGGAGCGAACGGCACTGCTGGGGAGACCACCAAGGCAAACTAAATATCCGGACCGGAATCCAGGACTGCCGGGGAATGAAACTCAACACGGCAGAAAGAGCCGGAAAGACAGGACAGCGGGGAAATGATCTGCAGGACGGGTATGAAGATCATTTCCCTGTTTCTTTTGCATCGTGATTTTGCCGATGCTTCGCACTCCAAATCACCAAAATCCACTGCTATCACTGTATTGTACGGAATTTTCAGTTTAGAAAATTCCTACCCGTCACAGCAACTAAAATGTAACGATAACAAGTTTTCCTGTTGTGAAAATATGCGAAAACAGATATAATAAGAGTACATCTTGAAAAAACTTATCAAAAGTCGTGGAAAAGTATCAGCCTGAATTTTGAAAGGAGTGAACGCCATCCGCTATCTGTACCATCCATACCATCCGTGGAGACACGGGTACCGAAGGGAAAAGATAAGAAGAGCTGCTGTAAAGACAGCGAGGATCCTTTTACTGCTGGAACTCCTCTGGCTCGCGTATTCCTGTGCGTGCTCCAGGATGACAGAGAAGACATACCTGGTGCCGGATATTGAAACAGGGATTCCAGATGGGACCGCCTCTGAGACGGAGGGGGAAATTTATGGTATCGGGATCGAAAAAGGGGCCGGAAATTTGTTCTGGTTTCACAAAGAAGTCCACAGGACTCCTTGAGAGAGGAACTTCTTCTTGATTTTCCATAGGGTATGTATTATAATTTCTACTGAAACACTGCTGTTTTATCGCAAAAACTTATAAATCAGAGGATGAAAAGCATTTATGGAGAAATCACTTACTTTAGACTGGGGAACAGACGAGCTGCATGAGGAGTGCGGCGTTTTCGGAATGTACGATCTGGACGGAAATGATGTTGCATCAACCATTTATTACGGATTGTTCGCATTACAGCACCGTGGACAGGAAAGCTGCGGAATTGCGGTGAGCGATACATACGGACCGAAAGGTGTTGTCAATGCCTGTAAGGGGATGGGACTCTGCAACGAAGTATTCACGTCAGAGAAGCTGGAAAAATTAAAAGGAAACATCGGTGTCGGCCATGTCCGGTATTCGACTGCCGGAAGCAGCACAATCGAGAATACACAGCCGCTCGTTTTAAATTATGTGAAGGGAACGCTGGCACTGGCACACAACGGAAACCTTGTCAATGCGCCGGAGCTTCGCAGAGAACTCGCTTACGACGGAGCGATTTTCCAGACCACGATCGACTCTGAGGTCATCGCCTACCATATCGCGAGAGAGCGCTGTAAGGTGGGAACCGCTGAGGAAGCCGTGGCAAACGCTATGAAGAAGATCAAGGGTGCGTACTCCCTTGTGATCAGCAGCCCGAGAAAACTCATCGGTGCCCGCGATCCGCAGGGATTCAAGCCGCTCTGTATCGGAAAGCGTGATAATGCCTATATTCTGACCTCCGAGACATGCGCGCTTGACACGATCGGTGCTACCTTCGTCCGCGACGTGCTTCCGGGCGAGATCGTAACGATCAATAAGGATGGAATCAAGTCCAATCTCATGATGCATGACCCGAAAAAAGAGGCAAGATGTATTTTTGAATATATTTACTTTGCAAGACCGGACAGCGTCTTTGACGGCGTCGGTGTATACCACTCCAGAATCTACGCAGGCCGCTGCCTCGCAAAGGATTCACCGGTGGACGCAGACATCGTTGTGGGCGTTCCAGAGTCCGGAAACGCAGCAGCCCTTGGATATTCCATGGAATCCGGCATCCCTTACGCGATGGCCTTCGTAAAGAACTCTTATGTGGGAAGAACCTTTATTAAGCCGGGCCAGAGCAGCCGTGAGTCTGCAGTCCGTATTAAATTAAACGTATTGAAAGAGGCCGTGGAAGGAAAGCGCGTCGTTATGATTGACGACTCCATCGTCCGCGGAACCACCAGCAACCTGATCGTGGATATGCTGCGTGAGGCAGGAGCAAAGGAAGTACATATGAGAATTTCCGCACCGCCGTTCCTCTATCCGTGTTATTTCGGAACCGATATCCCGTCCAGCGAGCAGCTCATCGCCCACAAACGTACCGTGGATGAGATCTGCAAGGTGATCGGAGCAGATTCGTTAGCGTACTTAAAGATGGAGCGCTTAAGTGAAATGGCAAACGGACTTCCGATCTGTACGGCATGCTTCTCCGGAGAGTATCCGGTGGATCCGCCGGAAGAAGATATCCGCGGAAGTTATGAGAAATAACAAGGGGAATTTTAATGTTCCACAAAACCCCATAGTTAGCTGAAAATTCGTGAAAATATATTGAACTACAAAAACATTGAATTAGAAAAGAGGATTTTGTCATGAACGACAGATACCAGAGCCCGCTCTCTGAGCGATACGCAAGCAGGGAAATGCAGTACATTTTCTCTCCGGAGAAGAAATTCCGCACATGGAGAAAATTATGGATCGCATTAGCCGAGACAGAAAAAGAACTCGGTCTTCCGATCACAGATGAGCAGATCGAAGAGTTAAAGGCACATGCCGAGGATATCAACTTCGAGGAGGCAAAGGCGAGAGAAAAGCTTGTCCGCCACGATGTGATGTCCCACGTATACGCTTACGGACTCCAGTGCCCGAAGGCAAAGGGAATCATCCACCTCGGTGCCACATCCTGCTACGTTGGAGACAACACCGACCTCATCCTGATGACGGAGGCATTAAAGCTTGTCAGAAAAAAACTCATCAATGTGATGAAAGAGCTTTCTGATTTCGCTGATAAGTATAAAGAGCTCCCGACACTGGCATTCACACACTTCCAGCCGGCCCAGCCGACAACCGTAGGAAAGCGTGCGACCTTATGGCTGCAGGAACTCTGCCTTGACCTTGAGGATCTTGACCATGTGATCGGTTCCATGAAATTACTCGGTTCCAAGGGAACTACAGGTACTCAGGCAAGCTTCTTAGAGCTCTTTGACGGGGATCATGAGAAGTGCCGCGAGGCAGACAGACGGATCGCCGCAAAGATGGGATTCTCCCAGTGCTACCCGGTATCCGGTCAGACATATTCCAGAAAGATCGACAGCCGTGTGCTTTCCGTTCTTGCCGGAATCGCCCAGAGCGCCCATAAGTTCTCCAACGATATCCGTCTCCTCCAGCACTTAAAAGAAGTGGAAGAGCCGTTTGAGAAGAACCAGATCGGTTCCTCCGCTATGGCATATAAGAGAAACCCGATGAGAAGTGAGCGTATCGCGTCCTTGGCGAACTATGTGATGTCTGATATGATGAACCCGATGCTTGTTGCCTCCACCCAGTGGTTCGAGCGTACTCTGGATGACTCCGCGAACAAGCGTCTCTCCGTTCCGGAAGGATTCCTTGCGATCGACGGTATTCTGGATCTCTACTTAAATGTTGTGGATGGTCTTGTGGTATATCCGAAGGTGATTGAGAAGCACTTAATGGCCGAGCTTCCGTTTATGGCTACTGAGAACATCATGATGGATGCGGTAAAGGCCGGCGGAGACAGACAAGAGCTTCACGAGCGTATCCGCGAGCTTTCCATGGAAGCAGGAAAGAATGTGAAGGTAGAAGGAAAGGACAACAACCTCTTAGAGCTTATCGCGGCAGATCCGTCCTTCAATTTAAGCCTTGATGAGTTAAAGAAGACGATGGATCCGAAGAAGTACGTCGGACGCGCACCGAAGCAGGTAGATGAGTTCCTGGATGAGGTTGTCCGCCCGATCTTAAAGGAAAACGCGGATCTTCTCGGAGTGAAAGCGGAGATCAACGTATAATGGATCATGCGAGCAGCATCAGTACGGAATATTATAAAGTATTTTACTATGTAGGGCGCCTCGGCAGCATTACCGCTGCAGCAGAGGCGCTCTGCATTTCCCAGCCTGCGGCGAGTCAGGCGATCAAGCAGCTGGAAAAAGCGCTGAACACAAAGCTTTTTCTTCGGACCCAGAAGGGTGTGCGGCTCACCACAGAGGGAAAGCTTCTGTATCCATATGTGGAGCGCGGGATGGAAAACCTCATGGACGGTGAGGAGATGTTAAAACGTCTTGTGGATATGGACATGGGAGAGGTGAGGATCGGTGCCAGCGATATGACACTGCAGTTTTACCTGCTCCCGTACCTTGAGACTTTCCATGAGCGCTACCCGAATATCAAGGTCATGGTGTCAAACGCGCCGACACCGGAGACCATCGAGTCCCTGTACGAGGGAAAAATCGATTTCGGTGTGGTGAGCACGCCATTTGACGCGAGACCGGAGGTGGAATCCTTCGAGGTGAAGAAGATCCGGAATACCTTTGTGGCTGGAAATAAGTTTTGGACATTAAAGGGAAAGAGAATGGAGTACAGGGAGCTGGAACACCTGCCATGTATCTTCCTGGAAAAGGATACGAGTACCAGAAAGTTCATGGACCGTTTTTTGGAACAGAGGGGGATCATTCTGGAACCGGAGTTTGAGCTGGCCACCAGCGATATGATCGTCCAGTTCGCGATCCGGAACATGGGGATCGGCTGCGTGATGGAAGAGTTCGCAAAGGAGAAGATCGAGAGCGGGGAGCTCTTCGAGCTCGCCTTCCGGGAGATGATGCCGGAGCGGGAGATCTGCGTCGTGACGGATAAGAAGGTGCCGATTTCCCCGGCAGGGGAGAGGTTCTTAGAGGTCTTAAGGGAACGAAAAGTATAGGATAAAATGTTTTCCGTCTGTAGTTCGTGCCCTGTATGAATTGCAGTGCATAATTAGTTACTTTTCATGGGTAGGAATTTTCTGAACTGAAAATTCCGTAAGATACTGTTATGGCCGCGGATTTTGCCGATTCGGAATGCGAAGCATCGGCAAAATCCTGTTACAGTACGCGGGCATGGAGTGCCCGTGTGCTGTAACCATAATTAGACATTATGGACTTCATAATAAATATTGTCTTTACTTATGGATGATTTTGTTGTAAACTATGGGAGTGTCATGAGTATGACACGTACAACCGCGTAAGACGCCGGGATGCGGAACGCGCATTCCGTTTAAACGTCCAAAGGAGGATATTAGAACATGGTTAGAGCAATCGTAGGCGCCAACTGGGGCGATGAGGGAAAAGGTAAGATCACAGATATGCTTGCAAAGGAATCCGACATTATTGTCCGTTTCCAGGGCGGCAGTAACGCTGGTCACACAATTATCAACAATTACGGAAAATTTGCCCTTCATCTTCTTCCGTCAGGTGTATTCTATAATCATACAACAAGCATCATCGGAAACGGCGTGGCATTAAACATCCCGTTCCTTGTTAAAGAATTAAACGACCTGACAAGCCAGGGCGTTCCGATGCCGAAGATCCTTGTGTCCGACAGAGCACAGATCTTAATGCCGTACCACATTTTATTCGATACTTATGAGGAAGCGCGTCTGGCAGGTAAGTCCTTTGGCTCCACAAAGTCCGGAATTGCTCCGTTCTATTCTGATAAATACGCAAAGATCGGTTTCCAGGTCAACGAGTTATTCGGTGATGAGAAGGAACTGATGGATAAGATCGAAAATGTCTGCACACTGAAAAATGTGATGTTAGAGCATTTATATCATCAGCCGGCTCTTGATCCGAAGGAGATCTTCAATACACTTATGGAGTATAAGGAGATGGTCGCTCCGTATGTATGCGACACATCCAAATACCTTCGCGATGCGATCAAGGCAGGAAAAAATGTCCTCTTAGAGGGCCAGCTCGGTTCCTTAAAGGATCCGGATCACGGTATCTACCCGATGGTTACTTCTTCCTCCACACTGGCTGCATACGGCGCGATCGGCGCAGGCATCCCGCCGTACGAGATCAAGAACATCACAACAGTCGTTAAGGCTTACTCCAGCGCAGTCGGCGCAGGTGCGTTTGTCAGCGAGATCTTCGGTGAAGAGGCAGACGAGTTAAGACGCCGCGGCGGTGACGGCGGTGAGTTCGGTGCGACGACAGGCCGCCCGAGAAGAATGGGATGGTTCGATGCAGTCGCATCAAGATATGGCGTACAGATCCAGGGATCCACAGAGGTTGCCCTCACGGTTCTCGACGTTTTAGGATATCTTGACGAGCTTCATATCTGCGTAGGCTATGAGATCGATGGAAAGGTAACAAAAGACTTCCCGACAACTCCGGAGCTTGAGAAAGCAAAACCGGTATACAAGACTCTTCCGGGCTGGAAGTGCGAGATCCGCGGAATCAAGAACTACGAGGATCTTCCGGAGAACTGTAAGAAGTATATCGAGACCATCGAGGAGGAGATCGGAGTGCCGATCACGATGGTTTCCAATGGTCCGGGAAGAGACGAGATCATTATGAGAAAGTAATTCGAAGATGCAGGAGGCAGAAGCGGGGAAAGTTCCCTGTGGAGCAGATGCCATATTCGGTTACAGTTCAGCCATTACATCTTCTTGTTTTCATATTCATGAAAACAAGAAGCTTGGTGGTTCCACCATATGCTGATTTGGATGAAAAAGTGCTTATGCAAGCAAGCTTGCAACACACTTTCTCATTCAAACCAGCGCATGGCTGAACTGTAACCATATTCGGAACCCCCAATTTCTTTCCCTTGCCTTTTCTATTAGTACCACGTATAATAGAAAGTAGCGGTTTTATAACAAAAACTGATAAAACAAATTGGAGGGAAACAAATGAGTCTCGAAAAAATTTTCCATCTCAAGGAAAACAACACAACTGTTAAGACTGAGATCATGGCCGGTGTGACATCGTTTATGACGATGGCGTACATCCTGGCGGTAAACCCGAACATTCTGGCGGCAGCCGGAATGGACCACGGAGCGGTCTTCACAGCGACAGCGGTGGCATCCTTTATCGGAACACTCTGTATGGCACTGTTCGCGAACTACCCGTTCGCTCTGGCACCTGGAATGGGTCTGAACGCTTACTTTGCATACACGGTCGTTCTCGGTATGGGCTATTCCTGGGAAGTTGCTCTTGCGGCAGTTCTCACGGAAGGTATCATCTTTATCATCCTGTCCTGCTTCAACATCAGGGAAGCGATTTTCAACGCGATCCCGTTTAACTTAAAGAAAGCGGTCAGCGTTGGAATCGGTCTCTTCATCACATTCCTTGGTCTTCAGAATGCGAAGATCGTGATCGGTGGAGCAACGCTTGTAGGTCTGTTCTCTGTTGACGGCTACAACAAAACTCTCGCTGACGGTCTCACAGCGTCCATGAGCGACGCGGGGATCACCGTACTCCTTGCGATCTTTGGTGTTCTGATCACTGGAATCCTGATCGTAAAGAATGTCAAAGGAAATATTCTCTGGGGTATCCTGATCACCTGGATCCTCGGAATCATCTGCCAGTTTGCGGGCATTTACATCCCGAATCCGGATCTCGGCTTCTACAACCTGCTCCCGGATTTTTCCAACGGAATCTCCATCCCGAGCCTGGCGCCGATCATGTTCAAGTTCAGCTTAAAGGGTGTTCCGGTACTGGAATTCATCATTATCGTATTCGCGTTCCTGTTCGTTGACCTTTTCGACACACTTGGAACCCTGATCGGTGTGTCCGCGAAGGCGGATATGCTGGATTCCGAGGGAAGACTCCCGCGGATCAAGGGCGCACTCCTTGCAGATGCGGTCGGTACGACCTGCGGTGCCTGCCTCGGTACATCCACAGTTACAACATTCGTGGAGAGTGCTTCCGGCGTGACAGAGGGCGGTAGAACCGGTCTTACATCCTTAACGACCGGTATCCTGTTCCTGTTATCCTTGTTCCTATCCCCGATCTTCCTTGCAATCCCGTCCTTTGCGACGGCTCCGGCCCTGATCGTTGTAGGCTTCTACATGATCGGCTCCGTATCGGAGATCGATTTCAAGGATCCGGCAGAAGGAATCCCGGCATTCCTCTGCATCATCGCGATGCCGTTCTTCTACAGCATCTCCGAGGGAATCTCCATGGGAGTTATCGCCTATGTTGTCATGAACCTCTTTGCCGGAAAGAAGGAGAAGATCACTCCGGTCATGTATATCCTGGCGGTGCTCTTCATCCTCAAGTATATTTTAATGTAAATATGTAAATGCCAAAGACTGCCGGATGCATAGTATGGTAATGTCAGAGATGACTGCCGCTGTGCATCCGGCTTTTTTGATTGTATTCCACAGAGAATAGGAGTTGTCGGGCAGATTGCCGGATTTTTGTGTGAAAACATCCGGAGTTGACGGAGACATCAGACAAATCTGGCTGCTTTTCTGTAACAAATGACAAAATTTGTCATAAAACTATCAAAAAGATGGTGATAATTGTCGATTGACGCTTGAATTTGAATGTGGTATAAATGTAGAATCGTAAAAATATAAAGGATTTGACATCAAAGGGTTTAACAAAAAAGGAGTTAAGGAATCATGATGAAACAGAAAAAAGTAAAATTTGTATCCGCAGACGAGGCGAAGGAGTTTGTCAGCATCGCAAGCGGCTGCGATTTTGATGTAAATGTATTTTATAACCGTATGATCATCGACGCGAAGTCTCTTCTCGGAGTACTGAGCCTTGATCTGACAAAGATCCTCACCGTTGAATATAACGGCGAGAATGCGCCGTTCGAAGCTTTTCTTGAGAGAAAGAATCCGATGCACGCGGTAGCGTAAAAATATACATAAAGATAAAGAAAGAGGCAGCGGCTGTATGAAAGTACGGCAGGCTGTCTTTTTTTGCGCGCGGCGGGCGGCACAAAGCGTGAAAATTCCGGCAGCACGGGAAAATAGCACGGAAAGCTTCTGACAGATGACCTGCCATATGTTCTGTGAACACACGGCATTACTTTACAGGAAATTGTAAAAATGTTATACTTGCGGGAGCGATATGTGCGGCATATAGCAGGATTCAGGAAAAAGAGGAACATATGTGGGGTGGTGAGCGGTGGTCGATCAGCATATCCACAGGAAAGGAGCGTCTCATGAGCGAAGAAAACAGGAAAGCGATCCGGATCTCGGTCCGGAACCTGGTGGAATTCGTGCTGCGCTCCGGGGATATCGACAACCGCTGTTCCGGAAACGCCCAGAAGGATGCCATGCTGGCGGGAGGAAGGATCCACAGGAAGATCCAGAAGCGGATGGGAGCCGGCTACCGGGCGGAGGTCCCCTTAAAGCATGAGGTCCAGGACGAGGAGCAGGAGATCACGCTTCTCGTGGAGGGACGCGCCGATGGAATCTTCGCGGAAAACGGGATCCCGGTGATCGACGAGATCAAAGGCATGTACACGGACATTTCAAGGCTGGAGGAGCCCATCGAGGTCCATCTCGCCCAGGCCATGTGCTACGGATATTTTTACTGCTGCGACAAAGATCTCGACGGGATCCGCCTGCAGATGACCTACTGTAACCTTGAAACAGAGGAAATAAAAAGATTCCAGACCGACCGCTCGAGAGAAGAGCTGGAGACATGGTTTTCCGGCGTGGTTCACGAATATTTTAAGTGGGCGAGGTACCTCTACCACCATGAGCTGATCCGTGACGCCTCCATCGGGCACCTGGAATTCCCGTTCCCTTACCGGGCGGGACAGCGTGACCTTGTAGTATCCGTCTACCGGACCGTCAGCCGGAAAAAACGCCTGTTTATCCAGGCTCCCACGGGAATCGGAAAGACGCTCTCCACTGTATTCCCGGCGGTCCGTGCCATCGGGGAAGGAAAGGGAGACAAGCTCTTTTACCTCACCGCAAAGACCGTGACGAGGACCGTGGCGGAGGAGGCGTTTCGGATCTTAAGGGATCATGGCCTGATCTTCACCTCGGTGACAATAACGGCAAAGGAAAAACTCTGTCCCATGGACGAGTGCGAGTGCAACCCGGACGCATGCCCATACGCGAAAGGCCACTTTGACCGGGTCAATGAGGCGGTATTCGATATTCTCCACCTGGAACAGGAGATGACAAGAGAGAAGATCCTGCAGTACGCGGAAAAGTACCGGGTATGCCCATTTGAATACTGTCTGGACATCTCCAGCTGGACCGACGGGATCATCTGCGATTACAACTATGTGTTTGACCCGAATGTGCGCTTGAAACGCTACTTCGCGGACGGACAGAAAGGTGATTATCTGTTCCTCGTGGATGAGGCCCACAATCTGGTCTCCCGCGCGAGGGAGATGTACAGCGCCGAATTAAAAAAAGAAGATCTCCTCACCGTAAAGCGCCTCGTAAAGCAGAAAGCGCCCCGCTTGGAGAAAAATCTGGAAAAATGCAGCCAGGTGATGCTGGGAATGAAGCGGGAGTGCGAGACATGGCAGCTGCTCTCCGATGTGACATCCTTAGCGGCAGCTGCGATGGCAGTGTTCTCCGATATGGAGACATTCTTGGAAGATTTTCCGGAGTTTGAGGGTAGGGATACAGTTCTGGACTTTTACTTTGGTCTCAGGGATTTCTTAAACGTGTACGAGCTTTTGGATGACCATTACCGGATCTACGCGGAGAACGTGGGAGTCACTTCCTTTAAAGTAAGGCTTTTCTGCGTGGACCCGTCGGCGAACCTCTCCCTCTGCATGTCCCAGGGAAACAGCACGATCCTGTTTTCGGCAACCATGCTGCCGATCCGGTATTACAAGACACTGCTCTCCGGAAACGAGGACGACTACGCGGTCTATGCGAACTCGCCCTTCGAGGAAGAAAAACGTCTTCTCATGGTTGCGACGGACGTCAGCAGCCGCTACTCCAGGCGCAGCGAGAGCGAATACCGGAAGGTGGCGGAGTATATCAGGGAGGTGGTCCTCTCTAAGAGCGGCAACTACATGATATTCTTCCCGTCCTACCAGTATATGGAACAGGTGGAATATGCCGTGGAGGACATGGACTTCCCAGCGGATCTCCTGGTCCAGGGACAGGGCATGAAGGAACAGGAACGCCTGGAATTCTTAGAAGAATTTGAAAAGCCCCGGGATCACTCCCTTGCGGCATTCTGCGTCATGGGAGGTGTGTTCTCTGAGGGGATCGACCTGAAGGAAGAGCGGCTCATCGGTGCCGTGATCGTCGGAACGGGACTCCCAATGGTCTGCGTGGAACAGGAGGTTCTCAGGGGGTATTTTGAGGAGAAAGAAGAAGCGGGATTTGACTTTGCGTATCAGTATCCGGGAATGAATAAGGTTTTACAGGCGGCGGGCCGTGTGATCCGGACGACGGAGGACGAGGGAATCATATTGCTTCTCGATGACAGGTTCCTGAAAAAAGAATATCTGGAACTGTTCCCAAGGGAATGGGAGCATTTCCAGATGGTAAACAGAAAGAACGTCGGTCAGTGCCTTTCGGACTTCTGGGAGTCACGGGGCAGGTAGATGGATATCCGGGCAGTCGTTTGCCGGGACGGTGCAGGGAATATGCAGGTCTGGTGAAGGGCTGCTGCAGGTCTTACAGCATATCCATGAATTGCTTCGCGGCCTGGGAGACCGGAAGGTTTTCGTTATGGACCACAACAAGCTGGCGGACCGGAAGTGTCTCGGAGAGCTTTAAGATAAAGAGCTGCTTTTCGTCCTTTGGGATACAGAAATCCGGCACGAAGGCGATTCCAAGGCCGATGCGGGCCAGGTCGATCAGAAGGTCATTGCTGCTGAGCTCGATCTCCGGGACCAGATCGAGATGGGACTTCTGGAACATGGAGTGTAAGAACTCACTTGTGGTACTCTTGCGGTCCAGCATCATGATCGGGTAATCGAGAAGCTCGGCGAGGGTGAAGGTCTTGTCCTGCAACGGAAAATGGTCAGCACTCGCAACGAAAACATCGCGGAATTCCCGGATCGCCCGGACACTGTGGGTGTTCAAGAGACCGGAATTTGGGTAGTTGGTGATAATGAAGTCCACCTGTCCATTCTCTAAAATGCGGGCACAGTCGATCGAGGTGGAGTTCGTTACTTTAATATGAACGTTCGGGTAGAGTTTATGGAACTTATTTAAATATGGGACAAGGAAATAGCGGCAGATCGTGTCGCTGGCGGCGATCCTGAGCTGGCCGCCGTTCAGGGTGTTGGCCTCTAAGAGCTGGGTCTCGCCTTTATGGATCAGGTTCATTGCAGGTTCGATGTGTTTAAATAAGATCTCGCCTTCCGGGGTGAGCTGGACTCGCTTCGTGCTTCGGATAAAGAGCGTCTGGCCCAGCTTTTTTTCCAGAACCTTCACAGACTGGCTGACGGCTGACTGGGAAATATAGAGGCATTTCGATGCCTCGGAAAAGCTCAGAGTTTTTGCAACGTAATAAAATACTTTATATAATTCATAGTTAATATCCATTATTAGTCCTCCTAATGAAACAAGGCTATTTTATCATAGGAACAGGGATTTGAAAAGAGGAAAAAACGAGAAAGTGTGGTTTTGTCTGGAAGCCGTGTGGAAAATATGGTATGATTACGGAAAGGCGGCGGGGCGGGAAGAAGAAATCCGTCGTGCGAAAAATAAGAAAAACAGGTGCAAAGGAGAAGCAAAAAGCTTTGCGAAGAGAGAATAACTGTGAAAGCTGAAGCAGTAATCAAGAAAAATCAGAGAGGTTTATAGAGGCTATGGCAGAAAAAATGAGATATGAGAACGAAATAGAGAACGCGAAGGTTGACGACGAGTTCAACAACTCCGAGGAGGATTTAAGCGCGGAGGACATCTACCGCGTATATATGGAGGAGATCGCGGCGATCCCGCCATGCAGCGAGGCGGAGAACGCGAAGCTTCTCGGCGAGATCCGGAACGGAAACAAGGCGGCGAGAGAGCGCCTCATCGAGGGCAACTTAAAGAACGCCCTGTTCTTCGTCCAGGATTACATCAACAAAGGTGTTCCGATGGCGGACCTGATCCAGGAAGCCAGTCTGGAGCTCATGATGCTGGCAGATGAAGGGTTCGAGGGTAGTTTTGAAAAACTTCTGGAGAGCCGGATCCGTGTCCGTATGGAGGAGATCATCAACGATCAGAAGAAGGAAGCGGATATCGAGGAGGAGATGTTAGCCCGCGTCAATGTGCTTCAGGAGGTATCGAAATCCATGGCGGAGGAGCTTGGACGCGAGGCAAAGCTTTCCGAGCTTGCGGAGCGCATGAAGATGACCGAGGACGAGGTCCGGGAGATCATGAAGGTGACCATGGAGGCGCTGAGCATGAGCAAGATCAACCAGAGCTTACAGAGTTAAAATCAATATATAAGTATAAATAATAAAAATAATTAAATATATTAACTTTACTAATCACACTGACCTGTGCTATGATTAAGGCAAAATGAAAACCATCTGACAAAGCCGTTTTCCAGGAGGAGAGACTATGAGCGTAAAGCGCGTATTTGTTGAGAAAAAACCGGAATATGCAATCAAGGCAAGAGAGCTTCGCGAGGAGATCGCAAGCTATCTTGACATTACAGGGGTAACGGGCGTCCGTGTGTTAGTCCGCTACGATATTGAAAATATTTCTGAGGACGTATATAAAGAGGCACTCGGAACGATCTTTTCCGAGCCGCCGGTAGACGATGTGTTTGAGGAGACATTCCCGCACAGCGCGGAGGATGTGGTATTCTCCGTTGAGTATCTGCCGGGACAGTTTGACCAGAGAGCCGATTCCGCAGAGCAGTGTGTAAAGTTATTAAACGAGAACGAGGAGCCGGTGATCCGCTCCGCAATGACCTATGTGATCTCCGGAAAGCTTTCCGGGGAGGAGATCGCAGCAATCAAGTCCTTCTGTATCAACCCGGTGGACTCCAGAGAGGCGTCCGAGGAGATCCCGGAGACACTTGTCACCGTATTTGATGTGCCGGAAGACGTTGCGGTCTTTGACGGATTTAAGGATATGGACGAGGCGGCCTTAAAGGAACTCTACGGTTCCTTAAACCTTGCAATGACCTTCAAAGACTTCCTTCACATCCAGAACTACTATAAGAACGAAGAGCACAGAGATCCGTCCGTGACAGAGATCCGCGTGCTTGATACATACTGGTCCGATCACTGCCGCCACACCACATTCTCCACAGAACTCAAGAATGTGACATTCACAGAGGGCGACTACAAGAAACCGATCGAGGATACCTACAACCAGTACCTTGCTGACCACAAGGAGATCTACAAAGGACGCGACGACAAGTTCGTATGTCTCATGGACCTTGCGATCATGGGTATGAAGAAACTCCGCAAAGAGGGCAAGTTAGAAGATCTTGAGGTATCCGACGAGATCAACGCCTGCTCCATCGTCGTTCCGGTGGAGATCGACGGAAAGACCGAGGAGTGGCTCGTAAACTTCAAGAACGAGACCCATAACCACCCGACAGAGATTGAACCCTTCGGCGGCGCGGCAACCTGCCTTGGCGGCGCGATCCGTGACCCGCTTTCCGGACGTACCTATGTATACCAGGCAATGCGCATCACAGGTGCCGCTGACCCGACAAAGCCGTTAAATCAGACATTAAAGGGCAAGCTTCCGCAGAGAAAGATCGTTACAGAGGCTGCCCATGGATATAGCTCCTACGGAAACCAGATCGGTCTTGCGACCGGTTATGTAAAAGAACTCTACCATCCGGGCTATGTTGCGAAGAGAATGGAGATCGGTGCTGTTATGGCGGCAGCTCCGAGAAAGAACGTGATCCGTGAGACATCCGATCCGGGTGATGTGATCATCCTTCTCGGCGGACGTACCGGCCGTGATGGAATCGGCGGTGCGACAGGTTCCTCCAAGGTACACACAGAGGCATCCATCGAGGTCTGCGGCGCTGAGGTCCAGAAAGGTAACGCCCCGACCGAGAGAAAGATCCAGAGAATGTTCCGCCGTCCGGAAGTTTCCAGACTGATCAAAAAGTGCAACGACTTTGGCGCAGGCGGAGTTTCCGTAGCGATCGGTGAACTCGCTGACGGACTTCTGATTGATCTCGATAAAGTACCGAAAAAGTACGCAGGTCTTGACGGAACAGAGCTTGCGATCTCTGAGTCCCAGGAGAGAATGGCAGTTGTCGTTGATCCGAAAGATGTTGACACATTCTTAGGATACGCCAAAGAGGAGAACCTTGAGGCTGTCACAGTCGCAACAGTCACAGAGAGCCCGAGACTCGTCCTCACATGGCGGGGAAAGACCATCGTTGACTTAAGCCGTGCGTTCCTCGACACAAACGGCGCTCATCAGGAGACAGACGTTACCCTGGAGGTTCCGAACCATGAGGGAACTCCGTTTGAAAAGAAAGAAGTAGGAGACGTTAAGGAAAAATGGCTGAAGATGCTCGGTTCCTTAAATGTCTGCTCCCAGAAAGGTCTCGTGGAGATGTTCGACTCCTCCATCGGCGCATCTACCGTTATGATGCCGTACGGCGGAAAATATCAGCAGACTGAGATCCAGACCATGGTCGCTAAGCTTCCGGTTCTGGAAGGAAAGTGCGACGCTGTGACCATGATGAGCTACGGCTTTGATCCGTATCTTTCCAGCTGGAGCCCGTATCACGGCGCGATCTATGCAGTCCTCACATCTGTCGCTAAGATCGCGGCAGCAGGCGGCGACTACAGGAAGATTCGCTTCACATTCCAGGAGTACTTCCGCAGAATGAGCAGCGAGCCGGCAAGATGGAGCCAGCCGTTCGCAGCACTTCTCGGTGCCTACAATGCGCAGCTGGGCTTCGGACTTCCGTCCATCGGCGGTAAGGACAGTATGTCCGGTACCTTTGATGAGGAGAGCGGAAAAGAGATCGACGTCCCGCCGACCCTGGTTTCCTTCGCGGTTGACGTTGCAAGCGCGAAGAACATGATCTCCCCGGAATTCAAGAAGGCCGGAAATAAGATCGTTGTATTTGAAATTAAAAAAGATTCCTATGATCTTCCGGATTATTCCCAGATCATGGCTGGATACGATAAACTTCATGAGGATATCAAGGCGGGCCGCGTGATCTCCGCGTATGCCGCAGAGGCAAACGGAATCGCAGAGGCAGTCAGCAAGATGGCCTTCGGAAACCACCTCGGTGTCAAGATCGAGCATGACGTGGATCCGAGAGACTTCTTTGCACCGGCATGGGGCAATATCGTCTGCGAGGTTCCGGCTGGCAAGGTTGGAGATCTTCAGATGAGCTACCGTGTCATCGGTGAAGTTACCGACAAGGCAGCCTTCGAGTACGGCAATGTCTCCATTGCGCTCGACGAGGCATTAAAGACATGGGACGCAGCTCTCGAGGATGTATTCCCGACAGAGAGCGCGGTAAAGAAAGAAGAAGTTAAGAACGAAGTATTTAAGGCAGAGAACGTTGTGATCTGCAATCATAAGATCGGTACTCCGACCGTATTCATTCCGGTATTCCCGGGAACAAACTGCGAGTACGACAGCACGAAGGCATTCGAGCGCGCCGGAGCAAAGGTCATCACAAAGGTATTCAAGAACATGAGCGCCGAGGACATCCGCGATTCCGTAGAAGTCTACAGAAAGAGCATCGAAGAGTCCCAGATCGTTATGTTCCCGGGCGGCTTCTCCGCAGGCGATGAGCCGGAAGGTTCCGCAAAGTTCTTCGCTACTGCGTTCCGCAACGAGGCATTAAAGGACGAGATCATGAAGCTCTTAAATGAGCGTGACGGATTAATGCTCGGTATCTGTAACGGTTTCCAGGCTCTCATCAAGCTTGGTCTTGTGCCGGAAGGAAAGATCGTAGAGCAGAAGCCGGATTCCCCGACCTTAACCTACAACACCATCGGACGCCACGTTTCCAAGATGGTGAACTTAAAGGTCGTTTCCAACAAGTCCCCGTGGCTTGCAGGCGCAGAACTTGGCGGCGTTTACACAAACCCGGTATCCCACGGCGAGGGACGTTTCGTGGCTCCGAAGGAATGGATCGACAAGCTCTTCGCAAACGGACAGGTTGCGACCCAGTACGTTGACCTTAACGGTGTTCCGACCATGGACGAATACTGGAACCCGAACGGCTCCTTCATGGCGATCGAAGGTATCACAAGCCCGGATGGACGTGTCTACGGTAAGATGGGTCATGCTGAGAGACGCGGCGACTATGTTGCAAAGAACATCACAGGCGAGCAGGATCTGAAGCTGTTTGAGAGTGGTGTGAAGTACTTTAAGTAATTGAATATTTGGAAGAAATAAGAGAATGCCCCAGGGAGAGAAAATTCCCCTGGGGCGTTCTGCGCTGCTGTGCATTCGGAAGAAGCTGCCGATTACCATGAACCTGAAAGAGACTGTTGACAGGAGGTTCTGTGTGAGGTGCTGCTTTGCCGCGGTACCTCAGTTAGTTGACAGAAACTCCGAAGCGTACTAAACTGGACGTATCCGCGGCTGGCGGACAGTGACGGCCGCATATTATAGTTTTGGAGGGTATTTGACATGGCATGCACAACGATTCTTGTAGGAAAAAACGCGTCTTATGACGGTTCAACGATGATCGCGAGAAATGATGATTCCGGTTCCGGACATTTTACGGCGAAAAAATTTGTGGTGATCCACCCGGAGGAGCAGCTGAAGGTTTATAAGTCTGTTCTCTCTCATGCTGAGATCGATCTTCCGGGAGATCCGATGAAGTTTACGGCAGTTCCGAACGCCATTAAGGGAAAGGGAATCTGGGCGGCCAGCGGCGTTAATGAAAAGAATGTCGGCATGACAGCTACGGAAACGATCACATCCAACGCCCGTGTTCTCGGAGCAGACCCGCTTGTAAAGTTACAGCCGGCGGAGGACGGAAAAGAGGAGATCGTCGGTGGAATCGGTGAGGAAGACCTTGTGTACATCACGCTTCCGTATATCAGCAGCGCGAGAGAAGGTGTGATCCGCCTCGGAAGTCTTTTGGAGAAGTACGGGACTTACGAGATGAACGGTATCGCGTTCCAGGACGTCAACGAGATCTGGTGGCTTGAGACCATCGGCGGACATCACTGGATCGCAAAGCGTGTTCCGGATGACCGTTACGTGGTGATGCCGAACCAGTTCGGTATTGACGATTTTGACTTAAACGACGCGTTCTCCGAGCAGAATGAACATATGTGTTCTTCCGACTTAAGAGAGTTTATCGCTGAGAACCACCTGGACCTCTCCTTAAACGGAGGAAATGGAAGCCATTTTGATGCCCGCGCGGCATTTGGAAGCCACAGCGATTCCGACCATATCTACAATACACCAAGAGCATGGTTCATGGAGCGCTACTTTAATCCGAAGACAAAGAAGTGGGACGGACCGGACGCGGACTACAGCCCGGAATCCGACGATATCCCGTGGAGCATGGTTCCGGAGAAGAAGATCACGGTGGAGGATGTCAAGTATGCTCTTTCCTCCCATTTCCAGGGAACCCCTTACGATCCGTACGCAAAGAGCGGTGACGGACTCCAGAAGGGCAAATACCGCGCTATCGGCATCAACCGCAATGATTTCCTTGCTCTGATCCAGATGCGCCCGGGTGCCCCGGCAAACTGCCAGGCGGTCCAGTGGCTGGCTTTCGCATCAAACGCGTTCAACACCCTGGTTCCGTTCTACGCGGCTGTAGACGAGACACCGGAGTACCTTGCGAACACCACGAAGGAAGTCTCTACAGAGAACTTCTACTGGTCCGCGAGACTGATCGCGGCTATGGCGGACGCGTCCTTCGCAAAATCCGCGATCCACATCGAGCGCTACCAGAACGCTGTGGAGGCGAAGGGGCATGCGCTGCTCAACAAGTATGATAAAGAGGCGGCGAAGGTTACGGATCCGGCGGAGAGCAGAAGACTTTTAGAAGAAGCGAACCGCGAGATCGCGAAGATGTTAAAAGAGGAGACAGGAAATACCCTGGATCATGTGCTCTTTGAGCTCAGCAATTCCATGAAGAATGCGTTTTCAAGATCTGACGCGTAAAAATGTCAGAAAGTGCCTGTCGGAATCATTGGAAAGCCTGGAAACCATGAATGATGGCAGCAGGAATGAATAAAGATGAATAAAGAAAGACCTCCCAGGAAACAGAATCTAAGTTTATGGTTCTGTATTCCTGTAGGAGGTCTTTTAAGCTCATTAGAAATCCTTAAAGGAAACTTATGCGGTTATAAAAAGCTGCTGCCGTTGCGGCCCGCCGCGGCAGGGAAAAAGGTTTCTGCCATTATTTCTTCTTATGATACAGATATCGCGGAATTCCGTCCACCATAACTGGTGACACGTCACCCTGGATCAACGGGCGGACATAGCTGATAAACTCGTCGGTGACGTAGGTACCGTCCTCGGTGATCCATTCCCTCGGGACCACTTTTTCCACATTGGAGACCTTGTGGACATTTCTAAGGTCTGTGGTGGACTGGTACGGGTCATCGGAGAGACGTTTGATGATGACCATCTCACCGGTATCGCCCTCGTCGGCTGCCTTCACGGCGGCACCGCCGACCTGGAAAGCTTCCAGAATGTCGATTCGGGATGCCAGATGGGAGGCCGCTCTCTGCATGGAGCTAAGCTCTATGGTTCTCGTCTTGCAGCCAATCTCCTGAGCCAGACGGCGGGCAAGATAGTTCGCGGTGCCTGTGAGCTGCTTGTGGCCGAAGGCGTCAACGAAATCCACACCGTCGGTGAGCTCGCACACATAACGTCCGTCCGCCAGTCGGATGCCTTCGGAGACGGCGACCACAACGAAAGTCTTTTCTGCCAGGAGTTCCTTAATGCGGACAAGGAAATTGTCGATATCGAAGGGAAGTTCCGGAACGTAGATCAGGTCCGGGCCATCGCAATCCTCGCCCTTGGAGAGCGCCGCGGCACCAACGAGCCATCCGGCGTTTCGGCCCATGATCTCGACGATGGTGACAAGGCCCTTATCGTAGATCAGCGCCTGGCTGTCCTGGATGATCTCTTTCACTGATGTTCCGATGTATTTCGCCGCGCTGCCGTATCCCGGTGTGTGGTCGGTCAGGGCGAGATCGTTGTCGATAGTCTTCGGAACGCCTAAAAATTTGGTTGGATGACCCCTTAAGATCGCGTAGTCGGACAGCTTTTTGATCGTATCCATGGAATCGTTTCCGCCGATATAGATAAAGCACTCGATCTCAAGCTTGTCGAGAATAGAAAAGATTTTATCGTATGTAGCGATGTCCTCATGGATCTCCGGGAGCTTATAGCGGCATGATCCGAGATAGGCAGCAGGTGTGCGTTTTAAAAGTTCTACGTCCAGATCCGTCTGGATATGTTCGGAAAGATCGATATAATCTTCGTTTAAGAGACCCTGAATGCCGTGACGCATGCCGTATACTTTTTTTGCTCCGCGGTCGATAGCGGTGCGGTAAACGCCCGCGAGACTGGAATTGATAGCGGCAGTCGGGCCACCGGACTGTCCAACGATAATGTTGCCTTTCATGTAGCATCCCTCCAGGTATTGTAATTATATGATAACTGTCCGTCAGACCAGCGTTTTGAGTTTTTTCGCTGATCGAAGACACGGAAACACGGAGCAGTTACAATAAAATCATTATATCAGTTTTATGATGCAAAAACAAGTAAAAGGCAGAATATTTAGAAAAAAGATGACAAATTTGAAATATATGCGCATCTCGAACAAATATGACAGGATTTTGACGATTGAGTGATTAGGCGTGTGAAGTACTGGAAAAACCGGTGGCTATCTGGCTGGGCGTGAACGGCAGCACTCCGGAAGAGCCATAATTTCTGTCAACGAAAAGATACTTTACATTTATATGAAGAATATGTTAAGATAAACCGGTATGTGTAGAAAAACAGCGATAAATACGAGGTTTTGACATGGAAGAAAAAGAGGTACAGGGAGCACCGGTACACAAGCGGCGTGTCCGTTACAGCGGGACACATCCGAAACGGTTTGAGGAAAAGTATAAAGAACAGAATCCGGAGAAATATGCTGACACGGTCGAGAAGGTCATCAAAAAAGGCAGCACTCCGGCAGGCATGCACATCTCGATCTGTGTGAACGAGATCCTGGATTTCCTGGATATCAGACCGGGAATGCAGGGGCTTGACGCTACATTGGGTTACGGCGGGCACACAACGGAGATGTTGAAGAAACTCGAGGGACAGGGACACATGTACGGCCTTGATGTGGATCCTATCGAGATCGTGAAGACGAAGGCACGGTTAAAGGAGCGCGGATTTGACGAGGACATCCTTACGGTGAAGCAGATGAACTTCGCGGATATCGATAAGCTTGTCCCGGAGACCGGACTTTTTGATTTCGTTCTGGCGGATCTCGGTGTGTCCTCCATGCAGATCGATAACCCGGAACGCGGATTTACCTACAAGGCGGACGGTCCGTTAGACCTGAGACTGAATCCGGAAAAGGGGATCTCCGCGGCGGAGCGGTTAAAGCAGATGGATATGGAAGAAATCGCCGGAATGTTTGTGGAAAATTCCGACGAGCCGTATGCGGAGGAGATCGCGAGGGAGATTGCGAAGAGAAATAGAAAGCGCCAGTATATTGAGACGACGACAGGACTTAAAGAAGTCATTGAGACAACACTTTCCTTCATTCCGGAAAAAGAGCGTAAGGAAGCGGTGAAGAAGTCCTGCCAGAGATGTTTCCAGGCACTCCGGATCGATGTAAACCAGGAATTTGAGGTTTTGGAAAGTTTCCTTACAAAGCTTCCGGGTATCCTGGCACCGGGCGGAAGAGCGGCGATCCTGACGTTCCATTCCGGCGAGGATCGTCTCGTAAAGTATTACTTCAAAGAAGGCAAAAAAGATGGACTTTACAGTGACGTGGCAAACGATGTGATCCGCCCGTCCGCGGAGGAATGTCAGAGAAATCCGAGGGCGAGATCCACGAAGATGCGCTGGGCGATCCGTGAGGGAGAGAATTCCCATAGAAATTAATGTAATAGAAGATAAAAGTCCAGCAGGCACACGTTTGGGCGGCTATGCACTTGGAAAACTATCGACAGCAGTTCTTTTAAATTGCTATGGATCCGGAAGCAGCTGCCGGTGGCAAGCCCTGCGGATGAGATTTTGCTGAACAAGTTTCTGACAGACAGATTTAGAAAGTGAAATAAACGTATATGGACGAAAAGTTTGAAGAAAGAACAGGGGAGTATGAAGAGAGGGAAGACCACAGACTGAAACATGCAGGCGCTATCGCATTATTTTTATTATCGCCGGTGTTCTCCTATGTCATGTTCGAGTTCGTGACCGGAAACTTTGTGATGGTACTTCCGAAGAACGCGGTGCTCAACATTGTATGGATGTTCGCGCTGTACCTTCTGGTATTCGGAATCTCCGGCAGCACCCGGATTTCCGTTCCGGTCTCTTCTGTGATCCTCTATGCGATCTCCCTGGCGGAGGCGTTTGTCGTTTCCTTCAGAAGCCGTCCGATCATGATGGGCGATGTTCTGGCGGTGAAGACCGCGATGACGGTTGCAGGAAGCTACGATTACACCCCGACATTTATGATGATCATCTGCGGTGTTCTCCTGATCATATGGAACGCGCTGGCGCAGTTTGTGTTTGTGCGGGTAAAAGGAAAAAAGAAAAGAGCAGTGGTATTCAGCGTTTCTGCTGGTGCGGTTGCTGCGTTTATCGCCTGCTTTTATAACTTTATGATCTCAGGCCTGTCTCTGGAGGTAAACCTTTGGGATCCGACGACCTCCTACGCAGAGAATGGCTATATCCTGTCCTCCGCAATCTCGATCAAATATCTGGTAAAGAAAGCGCCGGGAGGTTACTCCCAGGCGAAGATCCAGGAAATCTGCGACAAATATGTGGACAGTGAGAAGGAGCGGAATGGGGAGACTGCTGCAGTGGTGGCGTCCGGGGACGCGGTCCAGCCGACGAATATTATCTGTATCATGAACGAGAGTCTTTCCGATCTGGCGGTGGACGGAGATTTTACGACAAATATCGATTATCTCCCGTTTCTCCACAGCCTGACGGAGAACACCGTAAAAGGAAAGCTCTGCATGCCGGTATTTGGTGCCATGACCAGCAACTCTGAGTTTGAATTTCTGATCGGTGACTCTATGTATCTGATGCCGAGAGGAAGTGTGGCTTATCAGTTCTATGTAAATCCGGGCGTCCGCTCCATGGTCAGCACGGTGAGGGATCAGGGATACACACCGGTTGCCATGCACCCGTACCCGGCTGAGAACTGGAACCGCCGCATCTGCTACAACAACATGGGCTTCAGCGATTTCATGGATATCAGCGCCTACGAAAGCCGGGATGAACTTCGAAATTATATCAGTGACCTGAGCGATTTTAAGGTCATCACCGAGTATATCGAGCAGAAGGCAAATCCGGATGACAAGCTGTTCCTCTTTAATGTGACCATGCAGAACCACGGCGGCTATACGATCCCATACGCGAATTTTGACCAGGAAGTATGGCTCACCGGGGACATGGAAGGAAAGTATCCGGAGGCAGACATGTATCTGTCCCTCGTGAAGAAATCTGATGAAGCTTTTGAGTGGCTTGTAAATTATTTCTCCCAGTGCGACCAGCCGACGATGATCGTCATGTTCGGCGACCATCAGCCGGGAATCGAGGACGAGTTCTTCGATGAGGCTATGGGCGTGGAGAGTGCGAAGGTTCCGAATGAGCAGAAAATGGTCTGGTACGAGACCCCGTTTGTGATCTGGACCAACTACGACCAGCCTTCGGAGGACATGGGACGGTTAGGTGCAATTTACCTTTCCTCCTATGTATTAAAGCGCGCGAACCTGTCACTGACTCCGTATAACGAATTCCTCTTACAGCTTTCCGAAAAGCTTCCGATCATCCATCACCTTGGAATCTGGGAATCCGACGGAACCTACCACAGCTGGGAGGACGCGGAGAGCGGGGACTACGATTGGAAGGAACAGCTGGTGGAGTATGAGAATCTTGTATACAACCACAGCCTGGATTCGAAGACCGTGAATGAGATGTTTTCGATCGCACAGTAAATGAATATTATATAGAGATGGGCAGCCTGGAGACAGGCTGCCTGTTTTGCGTAATAGCTCGCGCGAGAATGTGCCAAGGCACATTCATTTTTGAAAGTTCCGCTAAAGTAAAACTTTATGCAAAATAAAAAGAGAAGAGGGCAGCAGGAACAACTGCAGATGCCTGTCTCCGGAGAGCAGGCGAAGAGCCAGTATGAGAAGAACGGCACTGTCAGGGATGAGAGTATTTTTTGTATTGAAATAAAATGTCAAAAAAGTGACAAAGAGGATTGACAAGATGGTTAGTTGGTGCTAATCTTTGTTAGTAGAAACTAACAGGTGAAAGAAGATACCCCATGGGGAATGAAAAACTGTAGTTTCTGAAAATTAAGAGGAGGCGTGATCCGTCATGATAAATGGTATTATTATCGTCGCATTGATCGTAGTCGCGATCTTCGCGGTGAAAGGTTCGATCCGCCAGTTCACCTATGGCTGCTGCGGAACGAAAGATGTAGAAAAGAAGATCAAAGTGCAGGATAAAAATGCTTCAGACTATCCGTACTACGCAGTCATCGGAGTGGACGGCATGAAATGCAAACACTGCAAGCTCCATGTGGAGAATGCGTTCAATGAGAAGGATGGCAACTGGGCTGAGGTAAACCTCGAGAAGAAGGAAGCCGATGTCCGCATGAAAACAAAGCTGACAGACCGTGAGATCCGTGACATCGTGAGCAAGGCCGGCTATGTGCTCCGCAATATCGAGTGGAAGCAGGCGTAAACGAAAAAACGGTTTCGGTTGAAACTCCAAATGCCTGGCTCTCTGCAGGGCAGGAACACACTTTTTAGGAATGAGAGGGATGCCGGATGTGGCAGAAGAAAGACATCGTTAATGAGTTCCAGAGACTTGGGAAGCGTATTACAAAGCAGAGAATGGTCATCCTTGATGTGATCTTAGAACAGAACTGGACCGACTGCAAGGAAGTTTACTATGAGGCGGTACAGAGAGATTCCACCGTGGGTCTTTCCACAGTCTACCGCACGATCCGCATGCTGGAGGAGATGGGCGTCTTAAAGCGCGTTTACCAGTATGTATTTACGGATGAAACAGGAGTGCGCGCAGACGGGGAAAACGAGGTTATCGCCCCGGAGTTCCACGGAAAGAACGGTCTCAGACAGACCGAAAAAGAGAAAGAAAAATGCTGTTCCTTCAGTGCGTCATAAACGCGGAGAAAACAGCAGGTCATGGAGTTATGGATGACAGCAAATTATCAGAAAATGACATTTTTTTTCAACATAAAATATTTTAAAATATTATGATTGACTAACCGGCAGGAAAAGAGTTACCATGTGGGAAACGTTTGAAAGCCTTCCGGTTTTCGACGTTCTGCCAAGTAAAATGCAAGGGAGTGAAAACCGATGAAACACCATAAATTCTGGGCGTGGGCAACTGTTTTCTGCTTTGCTATGGTGATGTATACCGGATATAAGCACAAGTGATCCGGCAGCTAAAAGCCAGGTCAGCAGGCTTTAAACAGGACAGATCATTTACTATTAAATTATATTTTTTACTTACAGGAGGAATTTAAAATGTTAGATGTTAAGAAATGCTTGAAATTAAAAAATGTTGCAGTATTTGCAGGCGGTGTTCTTTTCGGGACAGCTGGTGTCAAGGTTCTCGGAAGCCAGGACGCTAAGAAGTTATACATCAACTGCCTCGCAGCAGGTCTCCGCGCAAAAGAGTGCGTTATGACAACAGCTTCCAACATCCAGGCAAACGCTGAGGATGTTCTTGCAGAGGCTAAGGAGATCAACAGAGCACGTGCTGAAGAAGCATTCGGTGAGGAAGAGGAAGCAGCAGAAGACTTCACAGAGACAACAGAAAAAGCAGAGGACGCTGAATAATCATTATGAAATCAGGAATCAGATTTACGGTAAAACATGATATCAAGGGCCGTATCCGAATCCATCTCACCAGAGGCCGCCTGTCAGTCAGACAGGCGGACCTCTTTTCCTTTTATCTCGCATCCCTTCCGCAGGTAACGGCAGCAAAGGTATATGAGAGAATCGGAGATGCGGCGATCACGTACACAGGCTCAAAGGAAGATCTCATTGCTGAGATCTTAAGGTTCTCCTTTGACGATGAAGAGTTAAACGAGATCGTGCCTGTGACAAGCACGAGAGAGTTAAATCAGGAGTTCCAGGAAAAGCTCGTGACAAAGTGTCTTACAAGATGCCTTACAAAGATCTTCCTTCCGGCTCCGGTCCGTGCGGTATGGACAGCGATCCAGTCTGTTCCATTCGTTATTAAAGGCATCAGAAAGCTTGCGGGAAGAAAGCTTGAGGTCGAGGTCCTCGATGCGACGGCGATCACGGTGTCCATGCTGCGGTGCGACTTCAACACAGCAGGATCCGTCATGTTCCTTCTCGGAATCGGTGAGCTTCTGGAAGACTGGACCCACAAGAAGTCTGTCAGCGATCTTGCGGGCAGCATGTCCTTAAATATCGAGAGAGTATGGCAGAAGACAGAGGACGGGGAAGTACTTGTCCCGATCTCTGATATTAAGGAAGGAGATCTCGTCTCCGTCCGCGTCGGCAGCGTGATCCCGCTTGACGGCATTGTAGATTCCGGCGAGGCGATGGTAAACCAGGCATCAATGACCGGTGAGTCTGAGCCGGTCCGCAAGGAGAACGGCATGTACGTCTATGCCGGAACCGCGGTCGAGGAAGGAAACCTCATCGTCCGCGTCAAGAAAGCAGCTGGATCCACAAGATTCGAGCGCATTGTGAAGATGATCGAGGAGTCCGAGAAGTTAAAGTCTTCCTTAGAGACAAAGGCATCCGGACTTGCGGACGCTCTCGTTCCGTGGAGTCTCGGCGGAACCATCGTTACTTACCTTCTCACAAGAAATGTGACAAAGGCGATCTCGATCCTTATGGTTGACTTCTCCTGTGCGTTGAAGCTCGCAATGCCGCTTTCCGTACTCTCTGCTATGAGAGAGGCGAGCAGCTACAAGATGACTGTCAAAGGCGGCTCCTTCATGGAAGCAGTCGCTGAGGCGGACACCATCGTATTCGATAAGACAGGCACCCTCACAAAGGCACAGCCGGTGGTTGCAGACGTTGTGACCTTCGAGGGACGCGACCAGGCTGAGATGTTAAGGATTGCTGCCTGCTTAGAGGAGCACTTCCCGCACTCCATGGCGAACGCGGTTGTTGCGGCCTCCAGAGAGCGCGGACTTGTCCACGAGGAGATGCACTCTAAGGTTGACTATATCGTTGCACACGGAATTGCATCCCATATCGGCGAGGACAAAGTCGTGATCGGTAGCTACCACTTTGTATTCGAGGACGAGCAGTGTGTAGTCCCGGAGGGCGAAGAAGAGAAATTTGAAGCCCTTCCGGCAGAGTACTCCCACCTGTATCTCGCGATCGCGGGAAGACTGGCGGCTGTGATCTGCATCGAGGATCCGCTCCGTCCGGAAGCTCCGGAAGTTATGAAGGAGCTCAGAAAGCTTGGTATCAAGAAGATCGTCATGATGACAGGAGACAGCGAGAGAACGGCCCGCGCCATTGCCGCAAGAGTCGGCGTGGACGAGCATCACTCCGAGGTCCTTCCGGAGGATAAGGCGAACTTCGTTGAAGCAGAGAAGAACGCAGGCCATAAGGTTATCATGGTGGGAGACGGAATCAACGATTCTCCGGCACTCTCCGCGGCAAACGTCGGCATCGCGATCAGCGAGGGCGCTGAGATCGCAAGAGAGATCGCGGACATCACAATCTCTGAGGACGCGATGTTCCAGCTTGTGACTTTAAAAGCAATCAGCAATGCGCTGATGCGGCGTGTTCACAGAAATTACCGCTTTGTCATCAGCTTCAACTTTGGTCTCATCATCCTAGGCGTGATGGGCGTGCTTGCCCCGGCGACATCCGCCCTGCTTCACAACACATCCACCCTGTGCATCAGCATGCACAGCATGACGAACCTGTTGAAGGACGAGGAGAAGAAGTACTAATATAGGTAGAATTGTAACTATGGATGCACTGAATAGTTACGATGAATTATCTGCCCGCGGCATGGAGCAATCCGGCCGCGGGTGTTTTTTCTCTGCATGGAGGTGACATGGAATACCTGGCGGTGCGGCTGCCTGCATTTTGTGGTTCACAAGACGCGGATTTCATGCTATACTAGTGCAGGCATGTGGCAGAAGTCTGTCATCTGCTTTTCAAAAACGACAAAGGAAGGCACAATTATGAACTATATGATCTGTATTCCTTCACCGAGACTCGTCTCGAGGGAATACTGTGAAAGGATCCACAACATTTTAGCCAGAATGTCGGATCAGTACCGGGTCAATATCGTTCCGGAGCCGGTTAAGATGCGCCAGGGATCCTGCCCGGATTTTTATAAGAAATACCGGATCTATAAAGATATCAAGGAACGCGACGGAAACGGGGAGGCGTACCTGACCTCTGAGGAAGAAAATATGATCCTCAGCGTGTGCAGGAATCCGGAGGAAGTGGAGCTTATGAAGAGCTGCACCTACGCGTACCGGTATCCGACAACACTGGTGCTCAAGAGCTTCCGGGAAGATAAAAAGAGGTAGGACAGGGAAACATCCACAAGCGGATCCTGCCGGTCTGAAACTGTTGGCAAACAGACGAAAGTGTGTTATACTTATCCTAAGTCCGCGGGGCGGTCGTGGTCTGCCCTGTGGAAAGGAAAAAGAGATTTGTGGCGACTGGAACGAAACAGTCACAGAAGATTACGAGGAGATCAGAGAAAATGAAAAACAGAAGAGTTTTTTTAAAGCTCAGCGGAGAGGCCCTTGCAGGTCCGAAAAAGACTGGCTTTGACGAAGATACGGTAAAGGAAGTTGCAAGACAGGTCAAGGCATCTGTTGATGCAGGTGTACAGGTCGGCGTTGTGATCGGCGGCGGAAACTTCTGGCGCGGACGTACAAGCGACGCGATCGACCGTCCGAAGGCAGACCAGATCGGAATGCTTGCGACTGTCATGAACTGTATTTATGTATCCGAGATCTTCCGGAACGCGGGAATGAAGACACAGATCCTTACCCCGTTTGAGTGCGGAAATATGACAAAACTGTTCTCCAAGGACCGCGCGAACAAGTATTTTGAGCACGGAATGGTCGTATTTTTTGCCGGTGGAATCGGACAGCCGTATTTCTCTACCGACACGACGATCACTCTGATGGCGATCGAAATGGATGCAGACTGCATTCTCCTCGCAAAGTCCATCGACGGCGTATACGACAGTGATCCGAAGGTAAATCCGAATGCGAAAAAGTATGACGAGATCTCGATCCAGGAAGTGATCGACAAGCAGCTCGGTGTCGTTGACCTGACTGCTTCCATTATGTGTATGGAGCACAAAATGCCGATGGCAGTATTCTCCTTGAACGAAAAGGATGGAATCGCGAACGCCATGCAGGGAAAAATTAACGGTACGATCGTTACCGTCTGATAACAGGAGGAAACCATGAGCGAAGAATTAAAAGTATATGAAGAAAAAATGGAAAAATCCATCGATGCCCTCTTGAACGAGTACGCATCTATCCGCGCAGGACGTGCGAACCCGCATGTACTTGACAAAATCAAAGTAGATTACTACGGAACACCGACACCGATCCAGCAGGTCGGAAATATCTCTGTTCCGGAGGCAAGAATGATCCTGATCCAGCCGTGGGAGAAGAGCCTGATCCGCCCGATCGAGAAGGCGATCCAGACTTCCGAGCTTGGAATCAACCCAAGCAACGATGGTTCCGTGATCCGTCTCGTATTCCCGGAGCTCACCGAGGAGAGACGTAAAGAGCTTGCAAAGGATGTTAAGAAAAAAGGCGACGGCGCTAAGGTAGCGATCCGCAATATCCGCCGCGACGCGAATGAAGCGTTCAAGAAGATGGAGAAGAACGATGAGATCTCTGAGGACGATTTAAAAGAGCTTACCGAGAAAGTCCAGAAGCTTACCGACAAGTCCATCGAGAAGATCGACAAGGCCGTTGAGAACAAGACAAAGGAAATTCTTACCGTTTAATCGGAGTTTCCTACTACACAAAACAGACAGGGGGCAGGGGAAGTTTTCCTGTCCCCGTTTGTTTGCGCGGGCAACGAGTCAAGGCCCGTGCTTGCACGAGGTTTTGACGTTGCTAAGCGCCAGTGGCGCTTGTCCAGCAACGACCGGAACAGAGTGTAGAAGACGCGGCAACTTGAGAAATACTTACGTTTCTCATAGTCTGCGCGGGCAACGAGCCAAAAGATAAAGGGAGAACAATCATGGAAGAGAATTTAAAGATTCCCGCCCACGTGGCGCTGATCTTAGACGGAAATGGAAGATGGGCGAAGAAGCGCAGACTTCCGAGACAGCTTGGACATAAAAAGGGCTGCGAGACACTGGAGCAGGTCGTTGAGGACGCAGCACGGCTTGGAATCCGGTATCTGACAGTTTATGGATTTTCCACAGAGAACTGGAAACGCCCGGAGGAGGAAGTCGGTGCGCTGATGCAGTTATTCCGTTTCTACGCGAAGAGGCTTCTCGCAATGGCTGAAAAGAACAACATCCGTGTCCGCATGATCGGCGAGAGAAGCCGTTTTGCGCCGGATATCGTGGGCGCGATCAATGTCCTGGAAGAAAAGACAAAAAAAAATACAGGAATGACCTTTGTGATCGCCGTAAACTACGGAAGCCGCGATGAGATCACGAGAGCAGTGAGAAAGATCATGACGGATGTGGAGAAAGGGAAGATCGCGCCGGAGGATATGACGGAGAAAGTTTTCGCGTCCTATCTGGACACGGCAGGAATCCCGGATCCGGATCTCATGATCCGTACCAGCGGGGAGCTTCGCCTCTCTAACTACCTGTTATGGCAGCTCGCGTACTCAGAACTCTACGTGACAGAATGCCTGTGGCCGGATTTCAATAAGGAAGAATTATTGAACGCGATCCGCCAGTACAATAAGAGAGAGCGCCGGTTCGGAGGAGTTACGGCGGTAAAAACGGAGTAAGAGGTGATCTTATGTTTACGACAAGACTGATCAGCGGAATCGTCCTTGTGATCATTGCGGCGTTTCTGCTTGTTGAGGGCAGTGCAGTCCTTTATTTCGGCTCCATGGCGATCTCCTTGATCGGACTTTATGAGCTTTACCGGGTCATGAAGATCGAGAGATCGGCACCGGGGTTTGTGGGCTATGCGGCTGTCGTTGCTTATTACTGGATCATGGGAAACAGGGAGCAGTATGTGACGTTCCTCGCTATCATTTCCCTCATGATCTTAATGACGATCTACGTGGTGACGTTCCCGAAGTACGGGACGGAGCAGATCACGGTGGCGTTCTTTGGAATCTTCTATGTGGGGATCATGTTCTCCTACCTCTATCAGGTGCGGGAGATGCCGGACGGAAAATATCTCGTATGGCTGATCCTTTTAAGCTCCTGGGGCTGTGATACCTTCGCCTACTGCGCGGGAAAGCTTTTTGGAAAGCATAAGATGACCCCGAAGCTGAGCCCGAAAAAGACCGTGGAGGGTGCCATCGGAGGTGTCGTGGGCGCGGCAGTCTTAGGATTCCTCTACGGAACCTTCTTTAAGAACAATATGATCCAGGTGATAAATCCGGGCGTGATCTCGGGAGCTGCCTGCGCCATCGCGGCGGTAATCTCCATGGTGGGAGATCTGGCGGCTTCCGCCATCAAGAGAAACCATGACATCAAGGATTACGGAAATCTGATCCCTGGCCATGGCGGAATCTTAGACCGGTTTGACAGCATGATCTTTACCGCCCCGGCGATCTATTTCGCTATCACATTTATGGGCATCCGGTAGGAAAGGACAAAGAGATGAAACGAATTGCTATTCTGGGTTCCACAGGTTCCATCGGAACCCAGACTTTGGATGTAGTCCGTGCAAACGGAGATATTGAAGTTGTAGGAATCGCGGCGGGAAGAAACATCGATGCGCTGGAGAGCCAGATCCGTGAATTCTCCCCGAAGATCTGCGGTGTCTGGGATGAGGAGAAGGCAAAAGAGCTGGCTGTCCGCGTGGCAGATACAGACACGAAGATCGTCTCCGGCATGGAAGGACTTTTGGAGATTGCGGTCATAGAAGGATATGAGATCCTCGTGACGGCAGTGGTGGGCATGATCGGCATCCGCCCGACGATGGCTGCCATCGAGGCAGGAAAGGACATTGCCCTGGCAAACAAAGAGACGCTTGTCACTGCGGGACATCTCATCATCCCGCTTGTGAAGGAGAAAAAAGTCCGTCTTCTTCCGGTGGACAGTGAGCACAGCGCGATCTTCCAGTGTTTAAACGGGGAACACGGGAATAAGATTGAAAAGATCCTATTAACAGCATCCGGCGGCCCGTTCCGCGGATGGGCGAGAGAGCAGATGAAGAATGTCCAGGTGGAGGATGCCTTAAAGCATCCGAACTGGTCCATGGGAGCGAAGCTCACCATCGACAGTTCCACCATGGTCAATAAAGGTCTCGAGGTCATGGAGGCGAAATGGCTTTTTGATGTGGGAATGGACGATGTCCAGGTCGTTGTGCAGCCGAAGAGTGTGATACACTCTATGGTACAGTTTGAGGACGGTGCTGTGATGGCGCAGCTCGGAACGCCGGATATGAAGCTTCCGATCCAGTATGCTCTCTATTACCCGGAGCGCAGACCAATGAGGGGAGATCGTCTCGACTTCTGGTCCATGAAGGAGATCATATTCGACAAGCCGGATTACGAGAATTTCCGCGGCCTGGCACTCGCGAGAGAAGCAGGAAAAGCGGGCGGTTCCGTGCCGGTAGTGTTTAACGCGGCGAACGAGTTCGCGGTTGCGAAGTTCCTCGGGAAGAAGATCAGCTATCTGGAGATCACGGATATGCTCGAGGCTGCAATGGAACATCATAAGAAGATCGCCCATCCGTCATTGGATGAGGTGCTTGAGACGGAAGCGGAGACTTACGAGTTCCTGAAGAAGCAGTGGAATTTCTAAAGCTGTATAATGATTGAAAAACTCTGTTTCACACATCAAAGGTATGTGCAAAGATTGAATGATATTTTGCAACTGTTCAGTAGGTCTGCGCACTTGCTGCGCTGACCGTAAGAAAACTCGAGCTGGAAAGCAAAAATCCCATCAGCAAAGCTGATCTGGAATGGATTTTTGCATGTAACTATGAAGGTACTGAATAGTTATGATGTTTTAATGAAAGCAGGTGAATATTAAAGTTGGATCTTGGGTATCTGGCAGCGGTGGTTGTCCTTGGCGGAATCATCCTGTTTCATGAATTTGGACATTATCTCCTGGCGCGGTTAAACGGGATTGCCGTGGTGGAGTTCTCGGTGGGATTCGGACCGAGACTTCTCTCATGGGTGAGCCAAAAGACCGGAATCCGGTATTCCTTAAAGTTTCTGCCGCTCGGCGGCTCCTGTGCGATGCTTGGAGAATTCGGGGAAGATGAGGATGAAAAGGAAGAAGTCCCGGATGTGAAGGGAGTTTCCTTCTTTGATAAGGGACCATTGGCGAAGATGGCGGTGATCGCCGCAGGACCGATCTTCAACTTTATCCTGGCGTTCGTTTTTTCCCTGGTGATCTTATCCTGGGCCGGAATCGATCCTGCAGTCATCGCCGGAACCTCCGAGGGAATGCCTGCGGAGACGGCTGGACTGAAAGAGGGCGATGTGATCACAAAGCTTGATGGCAGAAAGATCCATCTTTCCAGGGAGATCTCCATGTACCTGATGACGGCCGGACAGGATCCCGTGCAGGTGGAGTATAGACGATATGACGAAACATCATCGTCGTGGACGACAGAACACACGGTGATCCAGCCGGAGTTTAAGGACGGCAGGTATTACCTCGGCGTCCTTCTTCAGGGACACCGGGATGCCCCGGAGTCACTGGTGCAGGTTCTGCAGTACAGCGTCTACGAGGTGCGGTACTGGATCCTCACGGTGATCGACAGCCTGAAGATGATCGCCGGGGGCAAGGTCTCCACAAACGATATCGCAGGACCTGTCCGCATTGTCACGATCATCGATCAGACTGTGGAAGAGAACACCCAGTACGGATTCGTGACGGTGGTGATGAACCTCTTAAATCTTATGGTCATGTTTTCGGCGAACCTGGGCGTTATGAACCTGCTACCGTTCCCGGCGCTTGACGGCGGACGGCTGGTATTCTTACTCTGGGAACTCGTCACGAGACAGCCGGTGAGCCAGAGAGTGGAGAGCGCGGTGAATATGGCCGGGATGGCGCTGCTCATGACATTTATGGTGTTTGTTGTATTTAATGATTTGAGAATGATATTTTAGCAGGAGTGAAATTTCGTTTTTTGAAGTGGGAGAGAGATGTATGTATAGAGATCATACAAAGGAAATTCAGATTGGGGACAAAAAGATCGGCGGGGGAAATCCGGTTCTGATCCAGTCCATGTGCAACACGAAGACGGAGAATGTGGCGGCAACGATAGAGCAGATCCACCGCCTGGAGGACGCCGGATGTGACATTATCCGTGTGGCGGTTCCGACCATGGAAGCGGCTGCTGCAATCCGCGAGATCAAGAAGCAGATCCATATTCCGCTGGTTGCCGACATTCACTTTGACTACCGCCTGGCTATCGCAGCTATCGAGAGCGGAGCGGATAAGATCCGCATCAACCCGGGCAACATCGGGGCGAGAGAGCGGGTGAAGGCTGTCGTCGACAAGGCGAAAGAGTACGGAATCCCGATCCGCGTGGGAGTAAACAGTGGCTCTCTGGAGAAAGACCTCCTCGCAAAATACGGCGGTGTGACGGCGGAAGCTCTCGTTGAGAGCGCATTGAAGGAAGTGGCCGTTGTGGAGGAACTGGGATACGATAATCTTGTGATCAGCATCAAGTCCTCCGACGTTTTAATGTGTGTGGCAGCCCACGAGCTTATCGCAAAGAAGACGAATTATCCGCTTCATGTGGGGATCACAGAGTCCGGAACACTGCTTTCCGGAAATATCAAGTCCTCTGTGGGTCTTGGAATCATTCTCCATGAGGGGATTGGCGATACGATCCGTGTCTCCTTAACCGGAGATCCGGTGGAGGAAGTAAAGAGCGCGAGACTGATCCTGAAAACGTTAGGGCTCAGGAAGGGCGGCGTGGAAGTTGTTTCCTGTCCGACCTGCGGAAGGACCCAGATCGACCTCATTCACCTGGCAAATCAGGTAGAGGATATGGTATCCGGCATGGATCTTGATGTGAAGGTAGCCGTTATGGGCTGCGTGGTCAACGGACCTGGCGAGGCGAGAAGTGCGGATATCGGAATCGCCGGTGGAATCGGCGAAGGTCTCCTGATCAAAAAGGGAGAGATCATCAAAAAGGTACCGGAACATGAACTTCTTTCCGTTCTTCGGGAAGAGCTTTTGAAGATGCAGGAGATGCAGAAATAAGTATGGAAAAACCATTCCTTGAAGTTTTCCCGGGGCTTAATATTGCTGATGAACTGAAAGAGCTTTTGAAGCTTGTTGTGGTGGAAAAGGTCACCATGACAAAGGACAGAAGCTCTATTCGTGTTTATATCAGGAGTCCCCGGCTGATCCATAAAAAGAATATTTATGCCTTAGAGGACGGGATCGCGAAGCAGCTGTTCCCGGGGAGACCGATCACGATCAAGATCTTAGAGAAATACCGCCTCTCGGCACAGTATACCCCGGAGAAGCTCTACGATGTCTACCGGGACAGTATCCTCATGGAGTTAAAGAACTACGGGATGATCGAGTATAATATTCTCCGCCGGGCGGACACGAAGTTTGTCACCGACGATAAGATGGTCATGACCATCGAGGACAATCTGATCTACAGGGAGCGGTCTAAGGAAGTCGGACGGGTACTGGAAAAGATCTTCACGGAGCGCTGCGGGCTTGCGGCTGAGGTGGAATTTTTATATAAAGAGAGTGAAAAGAAAGACCCGATGGATCAGCCGGTATTCATGAAGCCGGGAGGAGAACTCGTTGTAGGTGTACAGAGTGAGGAGAATTACTTAGAAGGTGCAGCGGAGAGTGCCCCCTGGGATGAAGGAACGTCAAACGGTGGATTTAACGGGACATTCGGAGATGGAAATGGAAACGCGGATGTTCAGATGGCGGCTCAAAGTGCGGCCGGTTCTGGAGCTTCCGGCGGCAGATCCGGCGCGGATCCGGGAAAGGCAGCCAGTGGAAAGAGCGGTTCCGGCACAAAGACATCGGCCGGTTTTGGAGCTGCAAAGCAGAAGACGGACGCGGCTGGAAAGGGCGGCGGAAACCAGACTGGAAAGTCCGCGGGCGGCGGACAGAACGGAAACGGCGGCGGATTCACGAAGAAGACCTTCGGAGAGAAGGGAAAAGGTGGATTCTCCGGCGGTTTCCGGAAAGGCTCCGACGGAAGGATCCCGTACCGAAAGTCGGAGAACCCGGATGTTCTTTTCGGGCGCGATTTTGAGGGCGATGCGGTGAATATCCATGACATCGACGGTGAGATCGGCGAGGTCGTGATCCGTGGTAAAGTGATCCGGGCGGAGAAGCGGGAACTCCGGAGCGGAAACAAGCTCATGATCTTCGATCTTACAGACTTTACAGACAGTATTACTGTAAAGATGTTCTTAAGAGAGGGTCAGGAGGAGGACGCCACTGCGGCTATCAAGGAAGGAAACTTCATCAAGATCAAGGGAATCACCACCATTGATAAGTTCGACGGCGAGCTGACTATCGGTTCCATCGTGGGCATTAAGAAGAGCGAGGACTTTACCTCCAAGCGTGTGGATAATGCCCCGGTGAAGCGAGTGGAGCTCCACTGCCATACGAAGATGAGCGATATGGATGGCGTTTCCGAGGTAAAGGACCTCGTAAAGCGGGCGAAGAAGTGGGGAATGCCGGCCCTGGCGATCACAGACCACGGCTGTGTCCAGGCGTTCCCGGACGCGAACCATGCCCTTGACAAAGGGGATACTTTTAAGGTCCTCTACGGTGTCGAGGGATATCTGGTGGACGACATGAAGGAGATGGTCGTCAATTCCAGAAATCAGAGTCTCGATGGGGACTATGTGGTGTTCGATATCGAGACCACGGGATTTTCTCCGATGAAGAACAGGATCATCGAGATCGGTGCCGTGAAGGTGAGAAACGGCGAGATCATTGACAGGATGGACGAGTTTGTAAACCCGGAGGTGCCGATCCCGTTTGATATTGAGCGCCTGACAGGAATCAACGATGCGATGGTCATGGGGGCGGATACGGTGGACAAGGTGCTGCCGAGATTTCTCGAGTTTGTGGGGGATGCGGCTCTTGTGGCCCACAATGCGTCCTTCGATGTGAGCTTTATCTCCCACAATGCAGGACTTTTAGGGCTGCCCTTTGATCCGACCGTCCTCGATACGGTGACTCTGGCGCGGGTGCTCCTTCCGAACCTGAACCGGTTTAAGCTGGATACGGTGGCGAAGGCATTGGGTGTTTCCCTGGAGAACCATCACCGTGCCGTGGACGATGCGGAGGCAACTGCCGGAATTTTCCTGAAATTCGTGGAAATGTTAAAAAAACAGCATGATATGACAAATCTCGATCATCTGGAGAAATTCAGCCATGTGAGTGATGAGACGATCATGAAGATGCCGACATATCATGTCATCATCATCGCAAAGAATGATCTGGGGCGTGTAAACCTGTACCGTCTTGTTTCCTGGTCCCACCTGAGATACTTTTCAAGGAGGCCGAGGATCCCGAAAAGTGTGCTGAACCAGTACAGAGAGGGGCTGATCATCGGATCGGCCTGCGAGGCGGGGGAGCTTTATCAGGCGATCCTGCGGGGCGTGCCGGATGCGGAGCTTGCGAAGATCGTGAAGTTCTACGATTATCTGGAGATCCAGCCTCTTGGAAACGACATGTTTATGCTGAGGGATGAGAAGAGCACGGTGAAGACGGTGGATGACCTGATGGATATCAATCGGAAGATCGTTTCCCTCGGCGAGCAGTTTAACAAGCCGGTGTGTGCGACCTGCGATGTGCATTTTATGGATCCGGATGACGCGATCTACCGGAAGATCCTGATGGCCGGAATGGGATTTAAGGATGCGGATGAACAGGCTCCGTTGTTCTTGCGGACAACGGAAGAGATGCTCTCAGAGTTTGAGTATCTGGGAAGTGACAAGTGTTACGAGGTCGTTGTCACGAATACGAGAATGATCGCCGACATGTGTGAGCCGATCGCGCCGGTGCGGCCGGATAAGTGTCCGCCGGTCATCGACAAGTCTGATGAGACGCTGCGAAACATCTGTTACAACCGCGCCCATGAGATGTACGGTGAAAATCTACCGAAGATCGTTGTAGACCGTCTGGAGCGGGAGCTGCATTCCATTATCTCCAACGGATTCGCGGTTATGTACATCATTGCGCAGAAATTAGTATGGAAATCCAACGAGGACGGGTATCTGGTCGGATCACGAGGCTCGGTAGGTTCGTCCTTTGTCGCCACGATGTCCGGTATCACGGAGGTAAACCCGCTAAGTCCCCATTATTCCTGCCCGAACTGTCATTATTATGACTTTGATTCAGAGGAAGTGAAGAAGTACGGAGGTATGGCGGGATGTGACATGCCGGATAAGGTGTGTCCGGTCTGTGGACATCCGATGGTCAAGGACGGTTTTGATATTCCGTTCGAGACGTTCTTGGGATTCAAGGGAGATAAGGAGCCTGATATCGACTTAAACTTCTCCGGTGAATACCAGAGCCGTGCCCATGACTATACGGAGGTTATCTTCGGTAAAGGGCAGACGTTCCGTGCGGGAACCATCGGTACTCTGGCAGATAAGACGGCCTACGGCTATGTGAAGAATTACTTTGAGGAGCATGGGGAACGGAAGAGAAACTGTGAGATCAACCGGATCGTTCAGGGGTGTGTCGGCGTACGGCGTACAACGGGACAGCATCCGGGAGGTATCGTTGTTCTGCCGCTCGGCGAGATGATCTATTCGTTTACCCCGGTACAGCATCCGGCGAACGATATGACCACGAAGACGATCACGACCCATTTCGATTACCATTCCATCGACCACAACCTGTTGAAACTCGATATTCTCGGACACGATGATCCGACGATGATCCGTATGCTGCAGGATCTCACAGGACTCGATCCGGTCAAGGATATCCCGCTTGACTCCAGGGAGGTCATGAGCCTGTTCCAGAGTACGGATGCGCTGGGGATCAAGCCGGAGGATATCGGTGGCTGTAAGCTTGGAGCACTCGGCGTGCCGGAGTTTGGTACGGATTTCGCGATGCAGATGTTAATTGATACAAAGCCGAAGTACTTTTCAGACCTTGTGCGTATCGCCGGTCTTGCCCATGGTACGGATGTATGGTTGGGAAATGCCCAGACACTCATTCAGGAAGGAAAGGCGACGATCCAGACTGCGATCTGTACGCGTGATGATATCATGATCTATCTGATCCAGCAGGGGCTTGAGGAAGGTCTTGCGTTTACGATCATGGAGGCGGTCCGTAAGGGTAAGGGACTGAAGCCCGACTGGGAAGAGGAGATGACGAAGCATGGGGTGCCGGACTGGTATATCTGGTCGTGTAAGAAGATCAAATATATGTTCCCGAAGGCGCATGCGGCGGCGTATGTTATGATGGCCTGGCGTATCGCTTATTGTAAGGTGTTTTATCCGCTGGCGTATTATGCGGCTTTTTTCAGTATTCGTGCAAGTGCGTTTTCTTATGAGATCATGTGTTTAGGGCGTGAGAAGCTGGAGTATCATCTGGCGGATTATAAGAAGAGGGCGGATACACTTTCGAAGAAGGAGCAGGATACGCTGAGAGATATGAGGATCGTGCAGGAGATGTATGCCCGTGGGTTTGATTTTCTGCCGCTGGATATTTATACGGCGAAGGCCAGGCATTTCCAGGTTGTGGGGGACAAGTTGATGCCTTCCATTAACAGTATTGATGGTCTGGGAGAGAAGGCTGCGGACTCGATCGAGGAGGCGGCGAAGGATGGGAAGTTCCTGTCTAAAGAGGATTTCAGGAACAGGACGAAGGTCAGTAAGACGATCTGTGATCTGATGGAGGAGCTGGGGATCCTGAAGGGACTTCCGGAGTCGAATCAGTTGTCGCTGTTTGATTTCTAAATTTCATAGTGGCTGGGGGGGACGCGCCGGTGAGACTCCGGGCGCAGACGCTTCACGGGATTCCGGGAGGGTTCCTCTAAGCTCCCAGAAAAATGCTAAGGGCGGAGACCCGGGGACACAACTCGCAACTTGCGTTGCTCAGACAAGTGTCCCCGGGCCTCCAACGCATTTTCCTGCGAGCCAAGAGGAAGCCAGCTCCCTCCACCCAGGCGGTCTGTGCCCGGAGTTTCACCGGCGCTGTGTGTTGGCGGGAGTGAGGGATGAAGGGAAGGTTGTGGTGGGAGAGAGGAGGTGGCGGAAGCTGGACGATGCGCGGGGCCCTTTGGGCGCCGCGGCATCGCGAGGTTGTTGTGGCGGTGTGAGGAAGTTGAGGGATCGTGAGGATGTGGGCAGTATGGGGACGTTGGGGGATCGTGAGGATGTGGACAGTATGGGGACGTTGGGGAATCGTGAAGCATCTGAGGTTTTTATTCCTCTTGGAGGAGGCTGTCCAGGTATTGCTGGGTGGTCATGAGTTCGGTGTGGAGAGGGGACAGGTAGGAAAGGATATTTTCGGCTTCTTTTCGTGAGGTCGCATTGAGCCCTGCTACGGCATCGGTGAGGTAGATGACTTTGCATCCGGCATCGATGGCGGAGAGGGCGGTGGAGAGTACGCAGCATTCTGCTACTACGCCGGAGATCACGACGCGGGAAGCGTGTTTTGCGAGTTCACGCACTTGTGGGATGGCGAAGGAGGAGTAGACGCTTTTTGTGTATACCGGGTATTTTTTTGTGTAGGGCAGAAACTCGGACATCATTTCGTTGAGCCAGGGGTCTGCGTTTACGGCGGCGTTGACTTTGTTGTATTCTTTCCATACGCCTTCCGGGTGTTTTGTGGCGAGGTACTGGGTGAAGATCACCTGGGAAAGGGCGCGGCTGTTTAGAAGGCGGAGAATGGAGTCGGATGCTTTTTCGACTTCTTCGCAGGCCCATTCCTGACCTTTAGTGTAGACATTCTGCATGTCAATGACAAGTAATAGATCCTGATTTGTTTTTGCTGTTTGATCCATAAAGAGATTCCTCCTGATTCTTGGCGGCCTGGTGAGAGAACCGTGTATCTAAAGTTTAGTATAGTTTTGATGAGGAGAATTTACAAGTGAAACGAATGTTACTTTATTAACAATCTTGCTTGAAATCAGGCGTTTTCATTGACTTTACACAAAATCAATGCTATCTTTATTGGGAATTGTTGTTAAATTGCAACTATTTGGAAGCTTTTGCGCTTGATGCGCCAACTGGATGGTTGCGTTGAAGTCACAATTTAGTATGTTCTGGAGGGAGGATATTGTATGGGAAGGGAGCAGATGCTGCTGACTTAGATTTTAGTGAGTCTAAGGTAACGGAATCTGGCGCTTCTGGGAGGAATGGTCAGGAAAGACGTGAGAAGCTCCTGATAAACTGGTAAGGATGAAGATTAAGAAAAAAGAAAGGGTATATGAGGTATGAAGAATTTATTTAAAACAAAGTTTGATGCGGCAGTGATCGTGCTGATTCCGGCCTGCATCGGTATCAATTATCTTGGAAAGCTGTTTGCGAGTGTATTAAAACTTCCGTTATGGCTGGATTCTATCGGAACATGCATCGGTGGATGCCTTGGCGGTCCGATCATCGGCGCGATCTGCGGTGCGGCGAACAACCTGATCTATGGTTTTTCCGCAGGAGATAATATTACGCTTATCTATGCATTGACAAGCTTAGGTATTGGAGCGGCAGTTGGAATCATGGCCCGCCTTGGATTTATGAAATCATTCCCGAAGGCAATTCTTACAGCCTGTGCAGCCGGTCTTGCAGCGGTTGTGATCTCCACCCCGTTAAACGTATTATTCTGGGGCGGTACTACTGGAAATGTATGGGGTGACGCTGTGTTCGCAGCAACTCAGGCGGCTTCCATGCCGGTATTTCTGGGATCTCTGTTAGATGAAGTTGTTGTGGATGTTCCGGACAAACTGATCACTCTGATCGTTGTATTCTTTATTTTAAAGGGTCTTCCAAAGAAGCTTACAACGCTGTATGAGGCAAATTCCGAGATCGAGACTCTGGACTAATCAGATTTAGAAAAGGAAATGCAGCTGTTCTTCGGAGCAGCTGCCGGGAAACAAATATATGAAAAGTATCAGCCTGTTTGTAGATAACGGGACATATCTGACGAAGGTGCATCCCTTTACAAAATTGATGTATATCGCTGCCGCCATCAGTATTCCGCTGATCACTGGAAAGCTTTGGATGTTTGGTGTGTTTATCGCAGTCAGTCTCTGTGTTCTGGCCAGCGGAAAGATCCTGAAAAAGACGTTTCCGCTGATCGCTTTTTCTTTTACGATCCTTTTGACGATTTTCCTGATCCATGGATTGTTCAACCAGAGAAACGAGAATGTGCTGTTTCTGATCGGCGGGCTGAAATTTTACAGAGAGGGCACACTTTACGCCCTCCATATCGGTTTAAACATTCTGAACATGCTGCTGTCCTTTGCGGTGTTCGTCCTCTCTACCAAGCCGTCTGAGTTTGTGGATGAGCTGGAGAAACGTGGGTTTTCACCGCGTTTCGGTTACATCGTGACATCCGTGTTCCAGATCATCCCGCAGATGATGGGAACTATGAATACGATCATGGACGCGCAGCGCAGCCGCGGGCTGGAGACAGAAGGAAATCTGCGGACCCGCGCTAAGGCATTTTTACCGTTGATCTCCCCGGTGGTCATGAGTTCCCTGATCAATACCAGAGAGCGGGCGATCGCTCTGGAGGTGCGTGGATTCGGCGCAGGAAAAAAGAAAACCTGGCTGTCAGATCGGAAACGTCACAAGGGAGACCAGGAGATCACGATCTTACTGGGACTCTGCATTCTGGCAGCTATTGCATGGAGGATCGTTGTATGTCTGAGATAATCATTGAAAATTTACGATACCGCTATCCTCACGCGAAGAAACTGGCGCTGGATGGTTTGAACTTTTCAGTAGAAAAGGGAGAGTTTATCGGTATTATCGGAGAAAACGGAGCAGGAAAAAGCACGCTGAGCCAGGCGATTATGGGGCTTGTTCCGCAGTTTTACAAGGGAGCTTACGGCGGAAAAGTCATTGTGGACGGCATAGAGGCCGGAAAGACTCCGGTATCACAGCTCTGTGGTCATGTGGGTCTGGTGTTCCAGAATCCGTTTAACCAGCTGTCCGGAGCAAAGGACAATGTATATGAGGAAGTCGCTTTCGGAATGCAGAACCTGGGAATTCCGGCCGAAGAGATGAAGGAGCGGGTGGAGAACGCCCTGAAGCTTCTTGATATCTGGCAGTATCGCGATCGAAATCCGTTTGATCTGTCCGGAGGTCAGATGCAGCGTGTGGCGATCGCCAGCGTGCTGGTCATGCGGCCGGATGTCATGATCCTTGATGAACCGACTTCCCAGCTTGATCCGGAGGGAAGCGACGAGGTATTCCGGGCGGTTGAGACCCTGACGAATTCCGGTATCACGATCTTAATGATCGAGCAGAAGATCGAGAAACTGGCGGCTTACTGCGACCGCATACTTCTTCTGCATGGTGGAAAGCAGATCGCGTTTGATACGCCGCAGAAGGTATTTTCCATGCCGGATCTTGCGGATTATGGGATTCAGGAACCGGCATTTACCCGGATCTGTAAGGCAGAACATGTGACTCTGCCGGATGGAACGTATCCTGTCACTGTGGAAGAGGCTGCCGGAGTGCTGAAAGAGAGACATGCGGGAAGAGCAGAGGCAAAAGGAGCTGCGAAGGCGGATAAAAAAAAGGATTCAGAAGTTTTAGGCGAGGAACAGTTCCTCATTAAGAATCTGGATTTTTCCTATCTTCCGGATGTGCCGGTCTTAAAGGCGTTGAACATGAGACTGGATAAGCGTCCGACGGCGATCATTGGCCAGAACGGAGCGGGAAAGACTACGTTGGTAAAGCTGCTGAAGGGACTGCTGAAGCCGGTATCCGGAAACATTTATTTCCGCGGCGAGGACATTTCTGGAAAAACGGTGGCGATGTTAGCTGGAAATGTCGGCTATGTGTTCCAGAATCCGGATGATCAGATCTTCAAATACAATGTGATGGACGAGATCATGTTTGGTCCGATGAATATCGGGATGGATCCGAAACGCGCGGAGGAAGAGGCAAAGCGGGCGCTGGAGCTGACAGGGTTGTCGGGTAAGGAAAAGGAAAATCCTTATGATCTTGAGTTATATGAGCGGAAGATGACTGCGATCGCTTCGGTTCTTGCCATGGACACGGATGTACTGATCCTGGATGAGCCGACGATCGCCCAGGACTGGAAAGGACGCCAGATCATTGGCGGCATTATCCGCAGCCTGTCGGAGAGAGGAAAGCTTGTGATCGCGATCCTTCATGATATGGATTTTGTGGCGGAGAATTTTGAGCGCGTGATCATTATGGCTCACGGACAGGTGCTGGCGGATGGAACGGCCAGGGACGTGTTCATGCAGGATGAAGCGTTGAAAAAGGCAAGACTGCAGAAACCGTATATGATGCAGCTCGGTGAGGTACTGGGGTATGAGAGAGCGTATCTGACGGTGGATGAGATATTGAGAAATCAGGTGTCCTGATTAAAGTGAAAAAGATGTGCAGATCATTGGCCCGGGGAAGATTTGAGCCGATGGGGCACATCTTTTATCAGTTACAAAAATCATAAATGTTTCAATCAGTTCACCATGTTGGTTTTATTTTGTGATATACTGTTTTATATATTTTTGGGTCTCTGCTGCCGCTCTTCGTTCCACTACGGTCGGTTCAGAGCCAACGTCCACTGGACGTTGTGAACCGGTCGGCACAGAGCAGAGGTCCACAGGACCTCTTGTGGTCTTCGCTTCGCTACGGTCGGTGCAAAGCGGACATCTACCGGATGTCCTGCACCCTTGTATTTGTCCTTATCAGAGTTTGTAAACACTGGTGGGTTGATATAGCACAAGGGAAACAATAAGGGAAATTCACTTTTTACATCTGAGTTTACGGTAGCGACAGGAGGAAAATTATCACCCTGATCGGGCAAGCGGTGAGTGAGACTGTGTGGGATAAAGAGGAGATCATCTACGCGGACCTCGACATGCAGAAGGTCCCGGCGAGCTGGATGGAGCATGATGTCTGTGGACATTACGCGAGGCCGGACGTGTTGAAATTGAGTGTGGAGGATAAATAATGAAAGTATTGATGATCAATGGAAGCCCGCGGGCGAATGGAAATACATCGATCGCGTTGAATGAGATGAAGACGGTGTTTGAAAAAGAGGGAGTCGACGCGGAGATCGTGCAGGTCGGCAGTGAGGCGGTAAGAGGATGTATTGCCTGTAATCGATGCGCGGAGCTTGGGAAGTGTGTGTTCGACGATGTGGTGAATAAGCTGGCGGTGAAGCTTTCGGAGGCTGATGGACTGGTGGTCGCAACCCCTGTCTATTATGCGTCTGCAAATGCGACCCTGATCGCGGTTCTGGACCGGCTGTTTTATAGTACATCCTTTGATAAGACAATGAAAGTCGGGGCGAGCGTTGTCTGTGCGAGACGCGGCGGATGTTCGGCGACTTTTGACGAGTTAAATAAGTATTTTACGATCAGCAACATGCCGATCGCATCTAGTCAGTACTGGAACTCCATCCACGGGCGCGGACCGGGAGAAGCTGTGGGGGATGCGGAAGGTCTTCAGACGATGCGGGTTCTTGCGAGAAATATGATATTTCTCATGAAGAGCATTGAGCTTGGAAAAGAGAAGTATGGTCTTCCGGAGAAGGAAGAGGTCGTGCGGACACATTTTATCAGATAGAGAAGAATGATATTGGAAGGAAATTATGCGATGAATCGGCAGAAACTGGTAAGTCAGATCAGAAGGTATGTGCCTTATAATGAGCAGGAAGAGGCGGATAAGGCTTTGATCCTAAACTGGATCGAGAAGAATGATGACGCGTTCCTTCGGGATAATGTGGTGGCGCACATGACGGCTTCGGCCTGGGTGGTGGATAAGGACAGAAGTAAAGTCCTTATGGTGTATCACAATATTTATCATTCCTGGTCATGGCTTGGCGGGCATGCGGATGGGGAGACAGATCTTCTGGCGGTTGCAATCCGGGAGGTAAAGGAAGAAGCAGGAATTTCCGATGTGCGGCCAGTGTCGGAGGAGATTTTTTCGCTGGAATCACTCACCGTTGACGGACATGTGAAAAAAGGACGGTATGTGTCCAGTCATCTGCATCTGAATGTGACGTATCTTCTGGAAGCGGATTCTGAGGAACAGGTGTCTGTGAAGGCGGATGAGAACAGTGGGGTCGCTTGGTTTACGCCGGAGGAGGCGTTAAAGAAATCTACGGAGCCGTGGTTTGTGGAGCGGGTGTATGCGAAGCTTGTCGAGAAGACGATATCATTGTTGATGAACGAGTAGCAGACTGGTGTAAATCCGGTTTTGTTGCTCGTTTTTTATTTCAGTCGAGAAGACTCCCATCTTTTTTAGAAAATGATTCGGTTCTATGCCCCGGATGGGTGTTTCTTTTTATCGACTAGTTATAGGTTTTCCCTATATGTAACCATAAAATAGAAAGATTATACAGAACTGCCGTCCGGTGGTAGATTATTATCAAATATCCTATGGGGATAGTAGGAATATGAACTCTCTATTTACAAGAGAAAACAAGACAGGAGTGAAAAGATATGGAGAGAGGAATTAATACACGATGTTTACACTTAGAGGAAACAGAAGGTAAAACAGATAATTACGGAGCACTGAGCTACCCGATCTATCAGACAGCGACTTACGCCCATGCAGGTGTCGGAAAAAGCACCGGATACGATTACAGCAGACTTCAGAATCCGACAAGAGAGCAGCTTGAGAAGGTGGTTGCAAGCCTGGAGGGCGGCATCGATGCTTTCGCCCTTTCGAGCGGAATGGCGGCGATCACACTGCTTATGGAAATCTTCAAGCCGGGTGACCATATTATCGCTGAGGCAGATCTCTACGGCGGAAGTGTCCGTCTGTTCGACAATGTCTCGAAAAAGAACGGATATGAGTTTACATACTTAAACTGTTCCAGGGATGACATCGAAGGTGCCATAAAAGAGAACACGAAGGCGGTCTACATTGAGACACCGACGAACCCGATGATGAACGTATCTGATATTTCCAAGATCGCGGAGATCGCAAAAAGACACGGACTCTACCTGATCGTCGACAATACATTCCTGTCCCCATATTTTCAGAATCCGTTAAAACTCGGCGCGGATATCGTGATCCACAGCGGAACGAAGTTCCTGGGCGGACACAACGATACCTTAGCCGGATTTATCGTGACAAACAACGAAGAAGTCCAGGAAAAACTTCGGTTTATCATAAAGACGACCGGAGCCGGGCTCGCACCGTTCGACTGTTGGCTGATCTTAAGAGGCATCAAGACTCTCGGAATCCGCATGGAGCGGTCCCAGGAGAATGCCATCAAGATCGCGAACTGGCTGAAGGAACAGCCGGTTGTAAAACATGTATATTATCCGGGACTTCAGGAACACCCGGGATATGAGATCATGAAAAAGCAGGCAAGAGGATTCGGCGCGATGCTGACCTTCGATGTGGACACAGAGGCACATGCGCTGCAGATCCTCGAGAGTGTCAGAATGATCAAATTTGCGGAGAGTCTCGGCGGCGTGGAGACACTGATCACCTACCCGACGACCCAGACCCATGCGGATGTGCCGGAGGAAGTACGGCTGAAAAATGGAATCACGCCGTGCACGCTCCGGGTATCTGTGGGAATCGAGGATATCGAGGACCTTCTCGCGGAGTTAACGGAAGTATTTAAGGGATTGAAATAGGATCAGAAACGCGAAAAGAGGAGAGGATTTCGGCATGGCAGAGAGAAATTTGAATTTTGATGAGATCGCCGAGCGGCGCGGAACAGACTGCTTGAAATATGACTTTGCAAAGAGGAGAGGAAAGCCGGCGGACGTCCTCCCGCTCTGGGTGGCAGACATGGATTTCAAGACATCTTCCTACGTGGAGGATGCGCTGATCGAGCGGGCAAAACATGGAATCTTCGGTTACAGTGATACCCAGGAAGTATATTTTAACGCGGTGGCAGGATGGATGGAACGGCATCATCACTGGAAGATCAAAGAGGACTGGCTGATCAAGACTCCGGGCGTGGTATTCGCCCTGGCAATGGCGGTAAAGGCGTTCACAAAGGCCGGTGACAGCATACTGATCCAGCAGCCGGTCTACTATCCATTTTCCGAGGTGATCCGGGACAATGACCGTGTGATCGTCAGCAATGACCTGATCCTGGGGGACGATAACCGGTATCATATCGACCTGGCTGATTTTGAAAAGCAGATCGTGGAACATGATGTGAAGTTGTTTCTTCTCTGCAATCCCCACAACCCGTCAGGAAGAGTGTTTACGAAGGAAGAACTGACTGCAATGGGAGATATCTGTGTGAAGCACGGCGTCACAGTGGTCAGCGATGAGATTCACAACGATTTTGTGTTTCGGGGTGAACATACGGTGTTTGCGTCCATCAAGAAGGAGTTCGAGGACATCTGCGTGGTCTGCACGTCTCCGAGCAAAACCTTCAACCTGGCCAGCATGATGATCTCGAATATATTTTTCCCGAATAAGGAGCTGAGACAAAAATTTCAGCATCAGGTCGATGCCGCGGGAATCAGCCAGCTGGGCGTACTGGGACTTGTGGCGACACAGACGGCGTATGAGAAGGGCGACGAGTGGTATGAGAACATGCTCAAATATGTCTGGGAAAATATCGCCTATGTAAAGAAATATGTGAAGGACAACATGCCGGGAGTGAACGTCATTGACGGCGAGGGAACCTACCTCTTGTGGCTGGATTTCAGAGGGACCGGAATCGATGCCGATGAGCTGGACCGTCGGATCATCTACGACGCAAAGCTGTGGCTGGACAGCGGAAAGATCTTCGGAAAGACAGGAACCGGATTCCAGAGGATCAATGTGGCGGCACCGAGGAAGACGATTGAGGAGTGTATGAAAAGAATAGAAGGAATACTGAAATAGTGCATTTTTGGTCTCATAGGAAGACCGGGATCGCAGGATATGGATTGTGACAGGATAAAAAGTCTCTGGGACAGATTGGAAAATTTTTTGATCTGTTCCGGAGACTTTTTGCAGCTTCCTGCACGATGAATGGGAAGTTACGGAATCCTTACGAAACATGTACGATTTCATTAGAATCCTCCATTAAAAAGAACCGTATGCTATAATAAAATTGGCAGAAAACATGTGAATTCCAGAAAATATGGAATGTTCAGGCAGGAGAAGGATAGAAAGAAATTGGAAATGTAACAGGATGAAAAAAGTGTGAGTGGTAACAGATTTTCAGTGAGGAGGAATGCGGAATGAAGAGAGTGCTGATCGGTGGCTTTTTATCTTTGATCGGAAGTATCTGGGCGATGGCGGTGCTGTTTGTTGCGGGAAGTAATCTGACGTCCGGATGGACAACTCCACCGGGGAGATTTATGACTACGGTGGCGGAAATGGGGCTGTCGGAAGTGTTTGGCATGGCGATCCTTTTCGTTGTTCTGGGGATTGTGATCATGATGGTTGAGTTATTCCGGAGAGATAAGCAGTAGAGATGGTATTCCGTCGATGGTTATGATTTTTTGCGAGTATGTCGTTATCATGTTAATAAGGAGTGAGATTGGTATGAAAAAGAAAACGATGATCCTTTTAACTGCTGTGCTATGCGCATCAGTTGGTGCGCTGGTCATGTTTTTAAACAGACCCTATAAACCAGTATCATTTACTGTCGATGGAGATCAGTGGTCGGCGAAAACTGTTGATGGAGGTTCTCTACTGCTGGAACTTCATAATGATAACAAAAGCAGAGAATGGTCAATCGTGTCGGAACCAGAAACTTTTGTAAGCGATTATCATAACATTGCGGAAAATATTTCAGAATTTCATATAATTGCATTGGAGGATGGAAATGGTGAGATGGTATTTCAATGTGTAAAAGATGATGGCAGCACGGACATGTATACGCTTGGACTTTCTATTTCACGTCATCAGAAAACCAATCTTCAAATTGATTCAATTACCTTCAAAATTTCCGGGTGTCTGAAACAGGGGATGGAAGAAAAATTGACAGAAACAGCGAAAGAACCGCGGAAAATCGGGAATGCGCAAGGAAATTTACAAGGAATGGCGATCTATTCTTCCTGCCCTTTTGTGCACGAAGACTCACAATGGGAACTTCAGATCTATGTGCAGGAAGATATGCTCATAGATGGAGAACTGACTATGGATGACAGCTGTCGATTTCTGATACAGGCAGTTTCCGGAGAGGATTCCTATGTATTTTTAGATGAAATGATCCAGTTAGGTATACCGGAGGCGGATATCTGGGAGGACGAACAGGAAAAAATGCATATAGTGCTTCGGGATGTACGGACTGCCAGATATAAAGTGTCTGATTTTGTTTTCAATCCGGAAGAAAAGAAATTTATCGGCAGTGATGTACTGGATGGAGAAGGAATCAATTACATTGGAACGACCGGCAAGTAAGAGAATTTACACCGGCATGATACCGCGAAAAAGATGGTATCAGAGGGAAGGCTTTACATCGTATAAAGCTGTTATGCAGCCATGACTTCTTAATCGCAGTCCATTTTTAACAACACTTTGCAAGAATTCTCCCATCCTCT